>CAMCSM010000001.1 GCA_945877805.1 Methylacidiphilum caldifontis
ACGGATAACACAGATACCACGGATGGAGGAGTTTATGAGAATTAATCTCCGTTTTTCTCTTCACCCAAAAGGTGAACGTGCAATTTTCCCTAAACTATTGGAAATCCGTGTGATCCGTGATATCCGTGGTTCCAACTGCTTTTTTTAGGCTGAATTGTTTTTTTCATTTTTGCGTTCTTTGCGTTCTCTGTGGCTAAATTCACTGTTTAACCCATTTCTTGCATTGGGAATGGATATACCTCGCAAACGATATCACCAAAATGGTGATAAAAAATGGAGGGGCACAGGCCCTGTGCCTCATCGGATGGGAAAGGCAGCCCCGACCTGTCGGGGCTGCCCCTACAGTTCTAATGCAAGAAATGGGTTTATAGGTTCCAACTACTTTTTCCAGGTTAGGTTAAATCACGACCTTCATGTAGCTCTCTTTTCGCCCCTCTGAGAACGCTTTTTCCAAGCTCGCGGCGTAATCTAATTCCTCTTGGGTCGGAGGGGTAAAAATGGTTGAAATAAATTGAGCGTTCTCTTCGTCATTCAGCATTCGCTGATGTTTTTCGTAGAACTGGAGCACCATATATTGATAGTGATTATGACGCTGTGAATAGATGCGCCATTTCCCATGTTCGATATCAAAATTGTAATCATTATAGAGATCATTGCCGCAACCTTGAGGATGTCGTACATGATAACAGAGATCTCCTTCGGTATCTTGAAGATAAGCGATCGAATGACAAAGCATCACGCTCGTATACAAAACATCCCATCCTCTGACCGGAAAAATAGAGTTTGGAAAAAGATTCCGATTGTTTTCCCACCACTCCGTTTTCACCACCCAAACATCTTGGCCGACGATATAAATATTGCGGCGCTTCTGAAAGTCAGGGGGGAAATCCTCAATATCCGTCCGGGCAAAGATCATACATTCCATCCCCACTTCAATGAACTCCTCTAACTTTATAAAAAGTTTTGGCTGTAAAATGATATCTCCGTTCATGATGGCAAAGTAGGAGTGCCCATTCTTTTTTGCATGCCCCGCTGCACGATCAAAAAGATCTCGGACAAAGGGAAAGGGGGGGCCTTGAGAATCGATCTTCATTCGTGTTGTCTCAACAATCGAATTCTCTAATTCCCAGCCTGGAATTTCTTGAGCTTCCTCAGCGGTCGTGATGTTCACCGGTTTCAGAGGAATCCCTAGCTGGATTAAAGCATTTACGGAGGCGAGCATTCGCTGTTGACGCAACAATCGTCCGGGATCTTGAAAGGGAACCAGGTTCACGCCCCAAGTGATTGTCGGTAAACTCATCTACTTGATTTATCAGAGTCATGTGAAAAGCTCCATCCCTTTCTAAACATAAATCGGTCAAAGACCGAAACCAAGGATATCTCCTCAATGAAAATATTCAGTGCCTCGTTCTCATCGCATTGAATTCCGATTTATGAATTTTAAAAATACAGTTTCTTTATTTTTCTTACAGTCCCTCGAGTGCCTTGAGCACGATCTCTTTCGTCAAAATTTCTGGCAAAAGAATCGGTTCGGCTTTCGGGTCTTTTCCATAAAGGACGTAAACAGGAACGCTCGCTCTCCCAAGCTTCTCTAACGCTTTGGTGATCTCTGGATCGGAGTGAGTCCAATCAGCCTCCATGACCACCACTCCTTTGGAACGAAAGGCCTCTTGAATCTCCTTGCGATGAAGAACCAATTTCTTATTCACTTGGCAGGTCAAACACCATGCTGCTGTAAAATCGATAAAGAGCGGTTTTCCGGCTTGATGCAGCTCCTCGACACGAGAGGATGAATATCTTTCGACCTCCATCGTTTGAGCTCTTGGAATCGAAACCCAGATCGTCAAGGCAATCAGAATTAAATAAAGTCCTTTCGCAATTTTCCCCGTCGACCGTCCCCAGCCCCAAAATCCAAAGGAGATGAAACCGATCGCCATTAAAATCGAGCCTAACCCATTGATCCCTTGAAGCTGAGCGTAGACCCAGATCAGCCAGAGCACTGTCCCTAACATTAAAAATCCGAGAAACTGCTTAAATCCGATCATCCATTCCCCTGGCTTCGGCATTTTGCGAATCCAGGACGGTTTCATCGATAAGAAAAGATAGGGAGCGGCGACTCCAAAACCTAAAAAGCTCATCACTAAAAAAGTGAGCGCGACCGATTGACTGAGGGCATAACCGATTGCCGCCCCCATCAACGGAGCGGAACAAGGGGTCGCGACGACGGTGGCTAAGACTCCTGAGAAAAATGATTTTCCTAATCCTTTTTTATCAGTCACTTGATTTTGTAATGAGCCTAAAGAGGCCCCGACCTCGAAGACCCCAAAGAGATTTAAAGTCATTGCCAGAAAAAAGAGCGTTATCGCCAAAACAAAAGTAGGGGATTGCAATTGAAACCCCCAGCCCAACCCCTCTCCTCCCCATCGTAACGCCACGAGGATTCCGGTTAAAATCCAGAAAGAGATCATCACCCCCGCAGTAAAGGAGACCCCTTGTTTCCAAACCTGCGAACCCTCTTTTTGAGCCTCATTGACAAATCCAAGAATCTTCAACGAGAGCACCGGTAAAACACAGGGCATCAGATTTAAGATCAACCCCCCGATAAAGGCAAAAAGGAGGATGAGCCCTAAAGAATGCTTCTCCGAAGAGTCCTTATTTTGAGGAGTCCCTGCAACGACTTGAGATTGGAAAGTGAGCAACTCACGGCCCGTCGCTTTTTCAACCACGAATACTCCGGAGAGGTCTGAAGAAAGCTCTTCAAATTGACCGCGAACAGTTGCTCCCTCTGCATCGATCGTAGAGGTAAATGGTTTTGCTAAGGAAAGCTTCCCTTCGGTTAAGGGAAAAAACTCGATTGATTGAATCCCTTTTTCAGCAAGCAAAAGCTCAACGGTTTTATCCGGAAAAACAAAGACCTGAACTTGAGCCGTTTTTCGAGGAACCTCATCCTGAAATTTTTGAAAGAGGGCAGAGATCATTTCATTTTTGGAAAGGCTCTCTTTATTCGCCGCGAGCAGCGAAAGCTCTGCGGTAGCTTTCCCGGGAACACAGGTCTCTTTACATTCGAGCCATCGAATCATCGCCGAGATTTTAGCACTCCTCCCTAATTTAAAATTTTGAGGCGGGGTAATCGTCGTCAATAACAACACCTCCTTTTCGTATCCAAAAGTCACTAAAGGGGGGGCCTCAATTCGCTCCGGAACCGGCCACTCTAAAGGGGAGGCGGTAAATCCCTCAGGAAGCGTCCATTGAACCTCCGTCGGAATTCCGGAATCTCCCGGATTGATCCAATAGGTATGCCAGCCGACAGCCATCTGAAGATGGACCCCGATCACAAACGGTTTCCCCGGCTCAAAGGCCTCCACCGACGAGATTAAATGCACTGTCGTTTGCGCCTGTTGCGCACTGAGAACAGGTGCAAATAAAGAAAGAAGAAAGATCCCAAAAAAAGCAGCGATACGATTCATAGCTGTAAGATACCGATGAAGCTGTATTATTCCAATAGGATTATAACTCAAATATTGATAAATTATGAGTTATATTGTATTCTTATTTAACTCATGAATGGGACACTCAAATGGAATTGGCAAAAAGAGGGATGGCCACATTTCGCCTACGATTCCTCCAAGATTTCGGCTTTCGAGCAGGATTTTTTACTCCGATCTGGATATCTCGCGGGATCATTCGCACATCTCTCTAAAAAAGATCAACAATCAATCTCTATCGATTGGATGCAAAATGAAGCCTATAAAAGCACTGAAATAGAAGGGGAGATCTTAAACCATGAGAGCCTTCATGCCTCCCTTCTGCGGAATCTGGGAATTTCGACAGACGCTCGACGCATTCCTCCTGCCGAACAGGGGATTTCAGAGATGATGATTGATCTCTATCAAAACTTTGAGACCCCGCTTTCTCACGAAGCATTGTTTCGTTGGCATGAAATGATCCTAAGAGGCCGCCTTGGTCTTCGTGACCTTGCACGCTATCGAACCGACCAAACACCGATGCAAATTATTTCAGGGCCTGTTGATCATCCGAAAGTTCACTTTGAAGCCCCGCCTCAAGAAACTCTTTCTCAGGAAATGCAAATATTTATCGATTGGTTCAATCAAACAGCCCCAGGGGGGGTATCCCCAATGGCGCCGCTTCTCCGAGCAGGAATTACCCACCTTCACTTCATCTCCATTCATCCTTTCGAAGATGGAAATGGACGACTTGCTCGAGCCCTCGTTGAAAAATCAATCTCACAAACTCTCAAACGTCCCGCACTTCTTGCTCTTTCGCAGACGATTCAAAAGAATCGAAAACAATACTATCTCGACCTCGAGCTCAATAATCAATCGAATCAAATTGATCACTGGCTTATCTCATTTTCTAAAACAATCCTCGCCGCTCAAAAGCAAAGTACGTACTTACTTGACTTTCTGATCTCCAAAACAAAATTTTATCAGAGACATCAAGACCTACTCAATCCACGGCAGAATAAAGTCATTGAAAGAATTTTCAAAGAGGGTCCAGAGGGATTTGAAGGCGGACTCAGTGCCGAAAAATATATTAAAATCACCAACACCTCTCGATCTACCGCAACCCGCGATCTTCAAGACCTCGTTCAAAAATCGATTTTGAGTCAAAAAGGAAATCTCAAAGGAACACGATATGAGATTATTTTGTAAAAAAAACAGTTACTTGCCCTTCAGATTCCGACAGCGACTCTTGCTTTCTCCAAAGTCTTTTGCGCAACCGATCGAGCTTTGACTCCTCCCTCGTGGAGGATCTCATTCACTTTTTTCGGATCTGATTTTAACTTCTGATACTCCTCTTGGAAGGGGGCTAAAAATCGTTCGAGTTGACCCAAAAGCTCTTTCTTGAGATCGCCATATCCTTTTCCTCCGACCCGAAAGGAATTTTCGTACTCCTGGTACTCCTCCGGCTTTGCGACAAGTCGATAGAGAGCTAACAACGTTGAATCCTCTGTCGGTTTCGGAGCTTCCACAGGAGTGGAGTCGGTTTTAATTCCCATGACTTTTTTTGAAAATGGTTTCGCTTCGCTAAAGAGCTCCAAAGTGTTCTGGTACGATTTGGACATCTTCTGTCCATCCAATCCTGGAACCGTTGCCACGGCATCACGGATATCCGGTTCAGGAATCGCAAAGACCTCTCCGTATTGCTCATTAAATTTGAGCGCAATATCACGCGTCACTTCTAAATGTTGTTTTTGATCTTTGCCTACAGGAACACGGTTGGCCTGATAAAGAAGAATATCGGCAGCCATCAAAACCGGATAAGCGAAGAGTCCATGACTTGGGGAAAATCCGCGCGCGATCTTGTCTTTGAAACTATGACAGCGTTCTAAAAGCCCCATCGGAGTCACCGTCGAAAGCATCCAGGCCAATTCATGAACCTCGGGAACGGCGCTCTGACGAAAAAAAACCGCCTTCTCTGGATCTAATCCGCAGGCGAGAAATCCGAGGGCGATCTCATGGATATTGGATTGCAAAAGCTTCGGATCAGCAACGGTGGTCATCGCATGATAATCGGCGATAAAATAAAAGGCCTCCCCTTGGTTCTGCAACGCAATCGCCGATTGCATCATTCCAAAATAGTTCCCTAAATGAAGAGCCCCTGAAGGCTGCACGCCGGACAAAATTCTCATAGTGGGAAAGTAGGCAGATCCCTTTCTCAGAAAAAGATAAATTTCTACTTTAAATAATGGGCAACCCGATCCATCACCCCATTCATCCCATCTGCAAAGGGAACCATTCCGGTAACCACTAAATCCCCTTTTCCAATCGCCGCAAGCTCATCTAATTGTTTTGAAAAGGCGAGATAGGCGATCTGACTTGTTTTAAAATAAAGGATCACATCCGGTTGACGAGGCGGAGTTCCCCATTCCGATCTCAACTCTTTGCCATCCCAATTGACCCAGATCGAAACTCCTGCCGAGGGGACACAAAGATGGAGTAACCCTGAAGGGAGAGGAGCGAGGAGCTCCTTTGACCCTTGATCCCCTTTCGCCAAAATCGGGAGACAAGCGGCAACGATCGACATCGAGCCCCGAAGATGAGCAATCAGATCCTCCCCCTCAGGCATCGTTTGCGGATCAAGAATCGCTTTTGGATTGGCGAGAATTTTCAGAGCCCCGGAAATTCCTTTGGGGAAGGAGTCCGGCAAACGAGAGGGAAGCTGCAGGAGTGTCGGAATCACTCCACGTAGATAAAGCATGATCAACGTCCACAATGAACGCTCCGGATGAATCAAAGAGGACATCCCTCAACTTACGATGAACTCCCCCTGAAGACCAAGAAAAATAAAACACTCTAAGGAAAAGGAAAAAGACAGTTTTTTCACCACAGGGTAAACAGAGGGTAACGGAGGAAAATTCGGTTCTTTTTTCAAAACAAACTCAATAAAATAAATCCCAATTTCTCGTTTCCTTATAAAAACCAGTATTTCCTCCGTTGTCCTCCGTCTTGTCCGCCATAGCCAGTGCGAAGGAGGATTACCCCGTGGTGAAAATTGGATTTTGGTTATGATCCTCCACTGATATTGCAACGGCGCCTGCTTTTTGAATTCCCAGATTTGTTACTTTCCCCTATTTCATCAGTTCAATGCCCGCCACGAAACAGAAAATCGCTTACAAACTGACGATCTCCTATCACGGAGCCTCCTTTGCTGGATGGCAGCGCCAAAAGGAGGCGGTCACGGTTCAAAGCCTCATCGAGGCGGCTCTGGAAAAACTTTGGAAGGAGCCACTCCATGTCGAGGCCTCCGGTCGCACTGATACAGGGGTCCACGCCATCGGTCAGGTCGCCTCTGTGAAGGCCACGAAAAAATTTGAAGCCGAGCCTCTGCTCCGTGCCTTGAACGCCAATCTCCCCCCTCAAATCCGAATCACTCAAGTTCAACTCAAACCGGCCTCCTTTCACGCTCGATTCGATGCCCGAGCAAAAACCTACGAATACTTGGTTTGGAATGGGAAAGTTCTCCCCCCCTTTCTTCTCGGACAGGCATTACATTACACTTGGCCTCTCGATCTCCCACGCACTCGAGAAGCCCTCGATCTCTTCAAAGGGAATCACGATTTCGCCTCCTTTACCTCAAACCCTGGCTATGAGAGAGCCAACACCGTTCGAGAGATCTTCGATTTTAAGGTTCAGAAAAAAGCGGAGCTCCTTCGCTTCCACGTCACCTCGAATGGATTCCTTTATCGCATGGTTCGCAACCTGATCGGCTCCACACTCCACGTCGGCGATGGTCGACTCTCGCTCCAAAAACTAAAATCGATCCTCGAGTCCTGCGATCGATCCCAAGCCCCTGCCAGTGTTCCCGGTCATGGACTCTACCTCAAAAAAGTTCATTACGGCTCCCCCTACCCTAAAAAACTGTTTGAAGGGGAATTCCATTGAAACTCTCTAAGGAATGCATGAAGGCATGAAAAAATAAAGGGAAACTATTTAAACCTAAAATCGGCAATCCATTTAACCATAAAAGGCTCGTGAAACGAGCATACAAATCTTCGCTGGAAGCGGAAATAGTTTTGGCTCGCTGGGAAAACCATTCGTGAAACGAAAAATAGGAAAACAGGGTCTGATTGTTTGGTGCGGGGGCATAAGGGGGGGCACAACCAAATCGAAGATTTGTACGGGGGAGCAAATAACACTGATACCACGGATGGAGGAGTTTATGAAAATGAACCTCTGTTTTTCCTAAACCGTTGAAAATCCGTGTGATCCGCGATATCCGTGGTTTCAACTGCTTTTTCTGTGTTAAATACAGATGAGTGCCTCATGCGGAGATTTTTAAATTCCTGCATTCCTGCATTCCTTAGAGAGATCAAATTATCTTCTCCCAAGGATTTTGTAAGACTCTTTATCCTTAGGTTGACGCCCATGCGACCTCACGGGGCTGTGTCATTCCACATTTCACAAGGAAAATTGCTTCGTGGAAAAGCTCCTTTATTTTCCGTGATTTACGACTTCGATTTTTCCTGTATCCCTTTGCCCAAACAAAAGGAGCCCTATGTCAGTACTTGTCGTTGGATCAGTTGGAATTGATGATGTTAAAACCGCAGAGGAATCCCATAAAGATCTTCTCGGAGGATCGGCCTCTTATGCCGCCGTCGCCGCGAGCTTTTTTAGTCCCGTCAATCTTGTCGGAGTCGTTGGAAGCGATTTCCCCGATCAGTATCGCAAACTTTATCAAGCCAAGGGAATCGATATCACCGGACTCGAGATCGCCGAGGGATTGACCTTCCGTTGGTCCGGGGAATACGAAGTCGATATGAACAATCGCAACACCGTTTCGATTGCTCTCAATGTTTTTGAAAAATTTGAACCGAAGGTTCCTGAGAGCTACCGCAAAAGCGAGATCGTTCTGCTTGCCAATATCGCTCCCGCTTTACAATCGATGGTTCTCGATCAGATGGATAAACCACGTTTTGTCATCGCCGATACGATGGATCTTTGGATCAACATCGCCAAACCGGATTTACTCAAACTGATCAAGCGAGTGGATATGCTGATCCTCAATGATAGCGAAGCGAAGCTTCTTACGGGGGTCACGAATACAGTCGTCGCTGGACATGAAATCCAAAAAATGGGCCCTCGCTACGTCGCGATTAAAAAAGGGGAACATGGCTGTCTCCTTTTTGGTCCCGATCAACTTTTCGCCATCCCCGCCTTTCCCTTAACCCGCGTCCCGGATCCGACAGGAGCTGGAGACTGTTTTGCGGGGGGACTTGCCGGTTATTGCGCTCAACAGAAAACGATCGATTTCCAAGTCCTCAAAGAGGCCGTCCTTCGCGGCACGATCGTCGCCTCTTATAACGTCGAGGCCTTCAGCTTAAAACGCCTCGAAAGCTTAACGCTCGTGGAAATCCACAGCCGCCATGAGCAATACAAATCATTGACCACGATTTAAAACCATTTTTAACCACGGATGGACACGGATGAACACGGATTTAAATGCATTCCTAAGATCAATAAGACTTCGCAAAGATCACCCGTTGCGCACTCGGTTTTCCGGTGAAGGGACAAATCCCCGCCTCGGGAACGCTCTCAAAAGGGATACAGCGGATCGTCACTTTCAGCTCCTCTTTGATCTTCTCCTCTGTCTCCGCCGACCCATCCCAATGGGTTAAGGCAAATCCGCCATGAATCTCCGGCTTATCGAGATTCTTCGGAGTGAAAAAGGAGTAGAACTCCTCTTTGGAATCGATCTTCACCACATGCTGATCACGAAAGGCCAACGCTCTCGAATAAAGGGTCTCTTGAATCTCCTGCAAAATTGCAGGAGCTGATTGAACGAACTCGCTCATCGGATAACCAGTTTTATCTTTCGCCTCCTTATCTCGGCGTCCAACAAAAACCGATCCTTTTTCAAGATCACGAGGTCCGATCTCCACGCGCAGCGGAATTCCTTTTTTGATCCAATCCCAACTCTTCTGCCCCCCATTCATCTCTCGCTTATCGATCTCCACACGTAAAACTTCCCCATGAAAAACCTGTTTCTTTAATTCAGCCGCTAATTTTTCGCAGGCCTCTAGGATCGCGGCACGATGCTCCTCTTTCGGAATCACCGGAAGAATCACCAGATGCTTCGGGGCAACGCGAGGGGGCAAAATTAATCCATCATCATCAGCATGAGCCATGATCATCGTTCCGATCAACCGAGTGCTGACTCCCCAGCTTGTGGTCCAGGCATGCTCCTCTTGACCTTCACGGGATTGGAACTTAATTCCCGAGGCCTTCGCAAAATTCTGCCCGAGAAAATGGGAGGTTCCGGCTTGAACCGCTTTACGATCCTGAACCATCGACTCGATACAAAGCGTATCCACCGCCCCTGGAAAACGTTCACTCGGAGACTTTCTCCCTGGAATTACCGGTAAGGCCAAATGCTCACGAGCAAACTTCTCGTAAACCCAAAGCATCTTCTCGGTTTCTGCCATCGCCTCCGCACTGGTTTCATGCGCCGTATGTCCCTCCTGCCAAAGAAATTCTGCCGTTCTTAAAAAAAGACGGGGACGCATCTCCCAACGAACCACATTCGCCCATTGATTAATTAAAATCGGAAGATCCCGATACGATTGCACCCACTTCGCATAGGCGGCCCCAATGATCGTCTCTGAGGTCGGACGCACGACGAGAGGCTCAGAAAGCTCTCCTTTAGGAACGAGCTTGCCATCCGGTCCTGCTTCGAGTCGATGATGCGTGACCACCGCGCACTCCTTAGCGAAACCTTCCACATGCGCCGCCTCTTTCTGAAGATAACTGAGCGGGATAAAGAGGGGGAAATAAGCATTTTGGTGGCCCGTCTCCTTAAATTCGAAATCGAGCTGCCGTTGGATACTCTCCCAAATCCCGTAACCCCACGGTTTAATCACCATACAGCCACGGACCTCGGAGTTCTCCGCAAGATCAGCGGCGGCGATCACTTGTTGGTACCATTCTGGAAAATCTTGATCTCGGGTTGGCTGAATTGCATGTTGGACTGGTTTCATCGTGCGTGGGTGATAGCAAAGCCCGCCCTGAACTCCAATATAAAAGTAAAACAAGAGATGGATCGTCGAATAGCCTAATAGCTTGATAGCAGGTTAGCTTGATAGCAGGTTAGCTTAAGGCAAAGATTCATCCTCAAACGCAATAGACCAATCGCAGTCCATAGTCCCTCACTCTTGAAATCTTTCGCAATATTTTTCGTTCCGACGAAAAATATTCGTCAAAGCCCGAAAACAAAAAAACAAAAGAAACTGTATTTTTAAAATTCATAAATCGGAATTCAATGTGATGTAAGGTTGCCGCTTGTTTTTTTAATGCAGACCTCAACATCGCAATGGTTTCCCGAGTATCCTTATTGTCGCTACCGCGACCAAAAATTGGACAGAGAGGGATTCGAACCCTCGGTACTTTTTAGGTACACACGCTTTCCAAGCGAGCTCTTTAAACCACTCAGACATCTGTCCTGATCCGAAGCTCTCTAACTAAGCACGTTCTTTAAATAAAATCCACTACCGATTTCAATCCCCTCTTATTTCGGTTTCTTAGCGACCACTAATATCGAGACTCCAAAGGGAAATCGGATTAATTTTTGAACCGCCAACGTTACAAATTGCCATTCTAAAATTCGATTCAACGGCCCGCAAGGAATCTTGTTCTCCGGGCGGTCTAAGGGGTCCTCACCCCCGCCAAAGCAATCCCGCCAACGCCGTAAACAAAAAACGATCGGAAAGGCCAAGACGTTGATGTAATTCCAAAACGAGATCTCAAACCCCGCCCCTTTCAAGAGCGGAAGCAGGGAGGAGGCGGTATAGCGTCGAAAATGATGGAGGGATCGATCCCAATCGCTCCAAAAAAACTGAAATGCAGGAACGGTAATCAACAAAACTCCCCCGCCTTTAAGACCCCGATACATCGAATCCAGAGCCACTCGATCCTCTTTCAAATGCTCCAAAACATCAAGCATGGTGATTAAATCGACGCTATTGTCCTGAAAAGGAAAAGCTTCCGCGCTTCCTTCCCGAAAGTTTTTCTCCCCCAATAAAAGTCGCGCTCGATCAATCGACTCCTGATGGTCATCGACTCCGATCATCGGATATCCTTTTTGAATCATCTGCTCAACAAAACAGCCGGTTCCACATCCTAAATCGACGAATATTTTCTCTTTGGCAGAGGGAAACAACTCTCGAATCCATTGAGAGGCAATCTGACGTTTGCCGCGGTAAAACCAATGATCCCGCTCCACGCGGGATAAAATCTCATATTCCTCGGGATTCATGACTCTCAATAATATAAGAAGGGCGTTGTTTTACCTCATGATAGACCCGGGCTAAATATTGGCCCAAAATTCCCGTGGCAATGAGTTGGACCCCTCCCAAACAGAGGACGGCGACCGATACCGTCGTAAACCCAGGAACCTCCAAGGACTGAAGTTTGCCGAAAAACTGTAACCCTTTAATACCCAAAAGAAAAGCGGCGTAAAGAAAGCCAAATAATGAGATGATCACCCCCAAATTAGAAATCCACTGTATCGGAAGCGTACTAAAGCTCGTGATCCCATCCCAAGCCTGAGTGAATAGCTTGGCATAGGTCTGTTTCACCTCACCGCCGATACGAGCAGAGCGATGATACTCAATCGTCGATCTCGAATAGCCGACCCAACTTCTTAATGCTTGAAAAAGGACCGATCTCTCCGGCATTCGCTTCAACTCCTCGACGATCACCCGATCAATCAATCCGAAGGTCCCGCTATTTTTAGGCATCACCGCATCAGTTAAATGATAAAAAACTTGATGAAAGGAGCGAAAAAGAAGCCCTCTTAATCCCCACTCCGCTCTTGAAAGACGAACTGCGACGACCGACTTAAATCCCTTTTTCCATTCCCCAATTAAATCAACGATTTTCTCAGGGGGATCTTGCAAATCGGCATCTAAAAAAACCACCGCCTTTCCCTTGGCAGCATTCAACCCCGCGCGAAAGGCATTCTGTTGCCCAAAATTACGCGAAAATCGAATCAGCTGCCAATTTCCCAAACGATCCAGCCACGGTCTTAATTTTTCTACGGTTTGATCTTGGCTCCCATCATCGATAAAGATCCACTCCCAATCGGGCTGAGAAACGTTGACGAGTCGTTGCGCCATCAAATCGATAATCGCCTCTTCATGATAAAGAGGGATGATAACGCTTATCTGCATTCCGTGAGATTAAAGAGAACTCTTTCAAAAATCAAAAGAAAACTAAAGCTTTCCAAACTCTTTGATAAATCGCTCGTTAATGATCTTTAACGTCTTTAACCGTGCATACCACTTATGCTCTCCCTCGATCAAATGCCAAGGGGCCTTCGAGTTATCGGTTAAATCAAACATCTCATCTGCGGCCTCGATGTATTGACTCCATTTCTCGCGATTCCGCCAATCTTCATCGGTCATTTTCCAACGTTTATAAGGATCTCCCTCACGTTTTTTAAATCGGCTCAGTTGCTCCGTCTTACTGATATGAACGTAGAACTTCATCAACATCGTTCCACTATCGGTCAACGTTCGCTCAAACTCGTTAATCTCCTGAAAGGCACGTCCCCACTCCTCTTTTGTCGCAAACTTTTCAATTCGCTCGACCAAAATTCTTCCGTACCAAGAGCGATCAAAAATCGCGATCTCTCCCAAAGGGGGCAGCTTGTTCCAAAATCGCCACATATAATGATGCTTATATTCTTCGGAGGTCGGCTTAACAACCGAGTAGACCTTCACAAATCGTGGATCTAATTTCTCGGTCACCCGCTTGATCACTCCCCCTTTTCCTGCGGCATCAGGCCCCTCAAAAACAAGGATCACATTCCGCTGCTTTTCAATTAAAACGCGCTGGTAAAGGAGGAAGTTAAGCTGTAACTCCTCGAGCTTTTTTTCGTACTCTTTTTTACTTTCAATTTCTTTATCGAGATTGAGCTGATCGAGTTTTCCCATAGAGCGTGGATTAAACCCGTCTGTTGCAACGTGGCAACCTCAAAAAACCTGCGGCTGGCCCTCAATCAAAAATCGAATCTGGTTCATCACCCCCAGCTCCACTGCCGCGCTTAAAAGTCGCTGCTCGGGCTCATGCATCGGCTCGTAACTCATCCGATAAGAGCCGTAATGCATCGGAATAAAGGTCTTGGCTCCTAAAATTTTGAAGACCTCCAAGGCCTGCTCCGGATTCATATGATGATCGCGCCCGGAAGGGGGATCGTAGGCTCCGATCGGTAAGAGGGCGATTTCTGGCTTCAGTTTTTTTCCGATCTCTTGAAATCCATCAAACATCGCCGAATCTCCACAATGATAAATCACTCGGTCTAAATACTCGATCGCAAACCCTCCATAGCCGCGAAACCGATCGGTGATCACCCGAGCCCCCCAATGCTTAGCCGGAGTAAACGTAATCTTTAAATCTTTATAGGTCAGGCTCTCCCACCACTGCATCTCATGAACTCGCTCAAACCCCAAATCATGAACTAAATTGCCGACCCCTTGCGGAACAATGATCGGCTGTCTTGCCGCAATTTTTTTCAGTGATCGGCGGCTCAAATGATCAAAATGGGCGTGCGTGACCAAAACTAAATCGATGTTCGGCAAATCCTCAATCGCCATCCCCGCCTCCCGCAGTCGCTTGACCACAAAAACCCAATTATTCCAATTGGGATCAATAATCAAATGATGATGCGCTGTTTGAATTAAAAAAGAGGCGTGCCCAATCCACGTAATTGAAATTTGATTTCCTGTAAGCTTCGGGAAAATAGGCCGTTGCTTTTGCCCCCCTCGCTTGATAAAAAAAGAGGGGAGTAATACTTCGGTAATAAAGTTTCTTTTACTCCGAGAAGGTGACGAAGAGGACTTCACCTCCCCTTTCTGGCCTTTTTCCATAAAAATAACATCATAAAATGAAACCTCCTCTTGTTGTTCTTCATTTACCCCGTTAAACTTTCCTCATGAATCCGACCCGCATTTTCCTGATTCGACACGGTGCCACAACCCTCACCGCTGAAGATCGCTTTGCGGGAGCCACCAACGTCCCTCTCTCAGATGAAGGAAGAGCTCAAGTTCAACGGCTCTCCGAACGACTCAGCCGTGAAAAAATCGCCGCCATCTGGGCCTCCCCTCTCTCCAGAACCGTAGAAACAGCTCAAATTCTAGCCAAGCCACATGCTCTCGAAGTGAACCCCTGTGCCGATCTTCGAGAAATTTCCCATGGACATTGGGAGCAACTGACGCGCAAAGAGGTTGAAACCCAATTTCCTGAAGAGGCAAAGGCTTGGGATGAAGATCCTTATACCTTCGCCCCCATCGAGGGCGAAAGCGGTCTCGCGGTCACGGCACGAGCTCTCCCGGCTCTGCTCTCCATCGTCAAAAAACATCCCGGAGAAAACGTCCTCGTTGTCTCTCATAAAGCGACGATCCGACTCCTGCTCAGCTCGTTGCTCGGATTCGATCCCCGACGTTATCGCGATACTCTCGATCAAAGTCCTGCGGCTCTCAATATTATCGATTTCAAAAATTCCACCTGCGCTCGGCTCACTTTATTCAACGACACCTCTCACTACTCCGAAACAGGCCTTGCGATTCCCGCCCCGCCCACGGGACGACTTTCAAAATACTGGGACACTGGCTCTTCTGCCGCGAAGTCCTAACCCCGAGTTCTTCTTGCCCTTTTGATTTAATATTCTAAAGCTCTCTCTCTATGACGACTCACACTTTTGATTCTCGAGAGAGTTGGCTGGAATCCCTTCTCGAACGCTTTGAACTTCTTTTCAACCAAGCCCTCCTCAAACGAGGATCCTTTCATGTCGCTCTTTCTGGAGGAAGCACCCCAAAAGAGCTTTACGGCGCCCTCAACGCACGAGGGCTTGATTGGAGTAAAATCATCTGGTGGCTCGGCGATGAGCGTTGGGTCAAACCGGAACATGACGACAGTAATGAAAAAATGATTCGCTCCTCGCTTGGCCTCGGGATCTCCCCCTTTCTCTTTCAAAGCTGGCACACCGCCGAAGACCCTTCCGAAGCCGCAGCCCTCTACGAAACAGAACTCATCAAACAACTTGGACCGCAACCGGAGATCGATCTTGTTCTCCTCGGCATTGGCACCGACGGCCATACCGCCTCTCTCTTTCCAGGAACCGAGGCCCTCAAGGAAAAGAACCGATACGCGGTATCCAATCTCGTTCCCCAACTCAACACCACCCGTGTCACGTTGACTTATCCCGCACTTAATATCGCCCATGAAACTTGGTTCCTCGTGAAAGGAGCCGATAAAGCCGTCATGGTCGATCGACTTCTTCAGAGAGATCAAACCATCCCCTCCGCCTGCATCAAAGCAAAGAATCAGCAGCTCTTTTGGTGGAAATAGAAATAAGGTTCCTTCCTGTTTTCCCCATTAAAACTGTATTTTTCATAACGACCTTATTACAAGATATTTATCCCATTTCTTGCATTAGAACTGGAGGGGCAGTGGCCCACTGCCTTCCCCGTCCGATGAGGCACAGAGCCTGTGCCCCTCCAGTTTTTATCACCATTTTGGTGATATCGTTTACGAGGTATATCCATTCCCAATGCAAGAAATGGGTTGAATTCCACTTAAAATGGGAAGGAACCGATTTTAAATCCAAGAGTTCGCTCTCGATTATCCTAAATGCAATTTCTTTTCGAGGGCTCGGTACTTGAGATCATCCTCAGGTCGATAGGTAAGCATCGATACCACAATCCCAACGACAAAAGAAAGAGGGACGCTGACAAGGGCTGGATTTTTCCAAGGGAAAAAAGCGGAGGAGTGCTTCAAAATATCGATTTGAACGGTCGGTGAAAACCAAATCAATATCAGCGTCGTCACAGTTCCCACGATCATACTCGAGACCGCCCCTGCAGTGGTAAATCGACGCATAAAGATCGCCATCACGAGAACGGGGAAATTTCCACTGGCCGCGATCGCAAAGGCTAATCCGACCATGAAAGCAACATTTTGGCCTTGAAAAGAGATTCCCAAGATCATTGCTAAAACGCCTAACCCCAAAGTCGCGACGCGCGCCACTTTCATTTGCTCTTTTTCATCAACCTTTCCCGCGCGGAGAACATGAACCCATAAATCGTGGGAGACAGCTGCCGCACCGGATAAAGTCAATCCGGCCACAACCGCTAATATCGTCGCAAAGGCAACCGCTGAAATAAATCCCATCAACGGAGAGCCGCCCAAGGCATAAGAAAGAGCAATCGCCGCCATGTTACCCCCTTTATCGATTTGGAGAATTGCCTCCCGACCGACCACGACACAGGCTCCAAAGCCTAACACAAAGGTGACGAGATAAAACCAACCGATGAGACCAGTGGCGTAAAAAACGGAAAGACGTGCGCACTTGGAACTTTTCACCGTATAAAAACGCATCAAAATATGAGGAAGTCCAGCCGTCCCAAAAATCAGCGCCATCCCGAGTGAAATCAGATCAAACGGTTTTGAAATAAGTTTGGCTCCGATTAATGGATTCGGATCGGGATATTTTTCGACCGCCTGAGCAAAGAGCGTAAATGGGGAGCCTCCCACCTTCCATAAAACGAGGGCGGCTAAAAAAGTGGCCCCTGCTAACAGTAAAACCGCCTTGATGATTTGAACCCAAGTAGTCGCAATCATCCCACCAAAAAGAACGTAAAGAATCATCACCACGCCAACAATAAAGACCGCGGTTTGATAAGGAATTCCAAACATGAGTTGAATCAAGCTTCCGGCTCCGACCATTTGAGCGATCAGATAAAAAGCAACGACACAGAGACCACTGAAGGCCGCCGAGACTCGAATCGGCACAGGGCTAAAACGAACCGCAACAACGTCGGCAAATGTAAATTTTCCGAGATTTCGCAGAGGCTCGGCTAAGAAAAAAAGGACCACCGGCCAGCCGACTAAAAATCCGATCGAATAGATTAGCCCATCAAATCCGGAAAGGGCGACCATCCCCGCGATCCCCAAAAAACTGGCCGCACTCATGTAATCTCCGGCTAAAGCAAAGCCGTTCTGCCAAGCAGAGATATTTCCTCCTGCAGTAAAAAACTCTGAGGCGGTCTTCGTTTTTCGTGCTGCAAAATAAGTCACCCCCATGGTCGCTGCGATAAACACTGCAAAAAAAGCAACGGCGACGGGGTTAATTTTTCCGAGAATATCAATAAACTGGTGTTCCATAAACTACTCCTGATCTTTTTTCCGAAAAGCCGCAACGGCCGGATCATAATGGGCATTGGCCCACCAAACATAAATGCCGGTCGAAATCCATGCTAAGAAAATCATTCCCATTCCCAATGCGATACTTAAACTACAGCCAGGAAAAAGGATCGTCGCCATCCACTCCTTTTGAAACCCCAGAAGCAAAAGAAATCCGAAATAGGAGAATAAAATAAGCCCTGTCAAAAGACAGGAGATCCTCCAGCGCTGCTGCGAAAGTTTTTCAACCATGAGGAACCCTATGAAGAGAATCGAAAAATACAAACCTTAAAATTTTGATAACTCAATCGATCCTATTTTCAGATTGTTTCCTTGCCTGATTCCGACATGCTCCGTAAATGATTTCAAAAGGTTATGTCGGACTTTTCTCAAAATCGATCGATCGAAATGTGATGCACAAGATCATCGAATGTTGGCTGGAGCGATTTGAAAAACTGGAACAACTTGTTCCGGGGGATGCCCAGGGAACCTCAGCTCTCTCGATTAAATCAACGACGGATATGATGTGGCATAAGAATATGGAGTTCAGGGCGATTCAAGGGGAGGAGTTTACCTGGATTTATGTCCAAGCCGATTCAAAGGTCATGGAGACAAGTGGATTTCCCTCCGAGCAACTCTCTCTCAGTGTTGATGTCTTTGTTGATCTTCCAGGGATCATCGAAATCATCGATGATGAGGATGAAAAGCGTCTCAACGAGCTTGAGAAACAGGGAATTCTTTAGTTTCGGGCTTTGCCGAATATTTTTCGTCGGAACGAAAAATATGAACCTTCGGACAAAGGAGGGTTAATTCCATTTGTCACATTCTGGTTAGGTGCTTAAATAAGGTGGATCATGAGTGATTCAGCCCAACTTTCGATTTTTCTGATTACCGGTTTCTTAGGATCGGGGAAAACGACCCTTTTGAATCGGATTGTTTCCTCTCCTGAATTTAAAGCGAAGCATTCCGCACTTCTTATCAATGATGCGGGGCCGGTGAATATCGATGCCAAAATCTTTCGAGGAAAAGCGAAAGAGGTGAGGGCGGTCACGGGGGGATGTGTTTGCTGTGTCAATCCTGAGGAGATGAAAAGTACGCTGCTAGAGTTTTCTGCCAATCCGGAAATCCAGGAGGTTTGGATTGAGGCCTCGGGGATTGCGGAGACGGATGACATTTTAGATCGGCTGATGGATTATCCCCTTCCCCAGAAAACAGTCATCAAGGAGATCATCCATGTTCTTGATGCCGAAAGTTTTTCTGGATGGTTTAGCAATGGGGTCGGTCAAAAACAACAGATTGCACTGGCGAATCGAGTTTTGGTGAACAAAGTTGATCGGATTAAACCTGCGGCTCTTGAAAAAATGATTCAGGAGATACAGGCGTGGAATCCTCGCGCCTTGGTTCAACCGACCGTCCGTTGTGATGCCGATTTTTCGATCGCCCCCTCTTCGCCGCCGGTTGGATCGTCGTATCAGGAGAAAAAATGGAGTAGCCATGCGGTATGGAAAACCGTCTGGATTCCCCAGCCGGAACCACAATCGTTGAAATCTGTTGAACAATTTCTTCAGCAACTACCGAATGAAGTCTATCGCGCGAAAGGGTTTATCCGCAGCAACGAGAAAGGGAGTCCGACCTATTTTATTCAAAAGGTGGGGATCCATGCAGAGGTGATTTCTTGGAAATATGAAGGGGAAGTGAAGGAGTATGGTCTCGTCCTCCTCGGTCGCGGCGAAAAGATGAAGCTGGTATAATCTTAAAAACTCTGTGTCTCCGTGGTGAAGACTGTATTTTCGGTTCTGTTGCAAAAACCTGCAAATGACCACAATTCCAATTTCTGGCTTATGTAAGTCCTTGATGATAAAGAATCGAAATTTGTAAATATGGAGGAAATATGATTTTTGCAACAGAACCTATATTTACCTCATGCCCTGGGATGAGCGCCATCGTAGACCTTCCTCATTGTTTGCGGGCTCACTTTTATGTAAACCTCCAAGCCCCTACTGTTTCTTTAAAATTGCACCTGCGCTCATTTCTTCAACTCTTTGAACGATAGCACTTTTTAGCAGCTCAATCTCATTATTCTCCTCTGGTTTTAGTGGTCCTAATAATGAATGAGCTTCATCCACTTTTTTCTTTATATCGCCACTGACAGAAAGGTACCAGTTGCTAATTTCTTCATTTATCAGAGAACGGTTTTTCGTGCATGAGAGTATATCATTAAGCCCTAAGTCGAAGAGTGACAGATTTCTGTTTGCAATTGGCACTCCTAACTTTACGAGTGCCTTGTTCTGAGGAAAACTATTTAAAATGCCATGATATGACACTAGGTCATAGAGGGGCGCCAGTGCAAATCCATGCCTTCCTCTAAGAATGCTAAAGTTTTTTGCGTGTGCGTCTCCACCCGCAATAATGATATTAAAAAGTTGGGCTTTCAAAAATTTGACCCCGTCTTTCTTATGATTAGAATTTGCCAAAAGCTTCAATGCCGCCACCAATGAAATCCAAGGCAGATTCGTGAGCACTGTCCACAAAAGTAGAAATTTGGCCTCCTGCCAAATTCCTACTTTTGGGACACGCTCTAGGTTACTCGTAGGTAAATTGCGCACTCGCTGTCGTCGGTTTTTCTGCAATAATTCGAAACCAGTATGAGGTAAACGCTTCTGGAAAGGTGTACTCGATGGTTTTACCGGCAGGAACGACAAAAGATTGGACGTTAGCCCATTCTTTGTTGCCAGTGATATCCGCTTCGATTCGAAATTTCACACTTTCTTTACTGGTGTGAGAGAGGGCTAGACTCTTTTTATCATATCCCGTGGCGAGATAAGGCTCGCTCGGTTTTTCTGCTTCGACGATGGTGTTGAGCCAAGGACCCCCATGGCCACGAGGTTTGCCGGCTTTCCAAATATCATCGATGGCTCCAACCCAAAGGGCGGCCTTTCCATCGTTACTGCGAACAATATGTTCACTTGCAGGGGCGTCGGCGCGAACACCGGTCATGACAAACAGCCCTCGATAGGAACAATAATCCATCACACCGAGATTGTGTGTGGAAATGGCCCGTGCCTTGATGAACCCTCCTGCGTTTTCTGCGGGCAGTTCGAAGAATGTTCCGTATGCGTTGAAAAGGTTGCGTTCAGTGGCTACTTCGCGGCAAACACGAATGGGAGCTGATTCAGGGAAGTTTGAGCTTCCTCGGGGAAGTCGCCAACGAGCGCCTTTGTCATCAGTATAGACGACAGAAGCGGCATCGGCGGTGAGAACTCCTGCCGGAATCGGATATTTGCGGGCAAACTCGAGGTCGGCGGATTCATTAACGGGATTAAGGTTAAGAGCGCTATCAAGCGAGTAGAGCCCCACTTCCTGTGCTGCAGTGTTCGCAAGAAAATGGAGATCCCTCTTGTCATTACCCCTAGCGAAAGCGATGCCTCCTATTGCTTTATCATCTCCAAGTGCCGCAAGTCCTGAAAAAATCTCTGCGGGTTCTATACTGCGTTTATCTTCATTGGAAAAAGAGAATGCAGCCGTAACTTGATGGAGATCTTTTTCACAACGTAGGCGTACCCATTCTTGTTCAGCCTCAGGTCTTAATTCCAGCCAAGTCGCTTCGCCCGGTAGGACTGTTTTCTCACCTATCTTGACCCACCCATTGAGTTTAGCTGTGCTTGCTTCGATAATGATTGTGACAGGAGTGGAGCCGCCCTGTTTAAGGTGAAGACCGCGTCTTTGCCACCCAGCAATGCCAAATGGATCAGAGACGTTGCCTGCGGCGACCTCTTCATTCATCCAAACAGCACCGCGTCCGATAGCGGGACCGAGGTCAGACAATCGCTCCCGTTTTACGAACCACAGGTTGGATTGCGACTGCGGCTCTGGAATTTTACCAGCCGCTTTTCGCTTATTGAGAAACTCTGCTTTTGCCGTGTCATCGCACCCAAGAACAACGCGATCCTTCCACCCACAAAAATCACCGATAACCTTTAAGTAACTCGACATCGGCGTAGGAGCATGAGCGTTTGTCGAGGAGAAATCACCAGGAAATTTCCAAAACATCCCGTGCATTGTCATGACATAATCCCCTTGACCGACATCGCGAATGCGCGGCCATTCTGTATTCCATCCATGCGCACCGTCGTAACTATGGCTCGACTTGGGAAGACGAAAACTAGTCCATTTTCCACCATCGAGCACCTGCAAGATAAGCGATCGGTGATCCCAACCAATGCTCCATAAGGGGTCGTTCGCCGGATCTTTTGCACCATAAATACCTCCGGGGCCGGTGACCTCCGTGAACTGGTTTCTGCGGACAACCGTCCATTTTTCCTCTTTACCGTTCCATTCAGCTAAAACGCCGCTCGGAACACTGGGGTTGATCAGCGCTTCTTTCGCATGATCTCCGTTATTTGAATAAACGATACGACCTTGTCCGCTGTAGAGTCCTTTACCGTGGTACCCAGGAAGATCGGAGTGACGTCCTTCCTTTTTGGCTTCATCCGCCCAAAGTTCGGTCACATTAAGTGTTTTAACATCCACCTCGTAAAGCCCTTCCTCCATCGTGGCGCAGTAAATTTTTCCTGCCGGATCCGTAAGATGCCTTGCATTACCGGTGGGACGGCCAAACATATTGGAGTAAGGAATGGCGCGTACATTCCCCATGAGGTCAATGGCGTAAGGTCAAATGAAAAGCTGATTAGACTCACGATGAATCATTCTGTTTGCAGGCGTTCCGCCAATACTCTCAGGCCGAATAATCTGCTCCAATCCCTCGGAAATCTCGTAGAGCTTGTCCGTCGAGCCCTTCGGCATATGGGGTGCATAAGTCACGACCCAAAGACGCCCCGCCCAAGGAACGACCGCCCCCGTACCGCATTCGCCTTCTAAATTAAACATCGTAAGATGCGGATAGATCCCTGAGACGGAGCGAGGTTCATTTTCGGCAAAAGCCACACTCATCAAAGCGATCAGGGATATTGTCAATAACACTGAGCTTTTTTTCATAGTATTTTTCATAATTATATTTTTTCTGAGTTGATCGTTTTCTTTTCCCCATTGACCCGGATACTCACTTGTGACGGCTTAGAGGAGGAGATCCGGTAGGAGATGACCTTTCCATCCTTCCAATCGATATCAACAATGAACCCCCCGCGGGCACGGAGCCCCTTAACGCTTCCTGTGGGCCAAGCTTTGGGGAGCGCGGGGAGTAGATGAATTTCATCAAGGTGGCTCTGGAGGAGCATTTCGCAGACCCCGGCGGTGTATCCAAAGTTACCATCAATCTGGAAAGGAGGACAGGTGTCGAACAGGTTAGGAAGAATGCCATGACGAAGAAGATCTGACACAAGTTTGTAAGCGCGATCTCCATCCTGTAGGCGAGCCCACAGATTGATCTTGTTAGCAATGCTCCAACCCGTGCTGATATCCCCTCGTGCATTCAATGAAATCCGTGCCGCTTCAGCAAGTGCCGGCGTCTTTTGCAAGGAGATCTGGCGGCCGGGATAAAGGGCAATTAAGTGGGAAATATGGCGATGCTTGTTTTCGGGAGTATCGAGGGTCCCCTCATGGGATTTAATCGATTTGAGCTCCTCCTGCCACTCCAGTAATTGCCCCCAGCTGCCGATCTTTGGTGGAAGGAGATGCGCTTTTTTGTCGACAAGCATCTTGCGGAACTCAGCGTCCACTCCAAGGGCTTCTGAAGCCTCAATGGTGCTATTAAAAAGATCCCATACCCACTGTTGATCAAATGAGATTCCCTCCTGTTTGGGGCCCTGCTCAGGAGAGAGACCCACAGGGGTGACAAGAGTTCCGTCCGGTTTGGTAATCAGGCTGGCGAGCCAGTATTCACAGACCTCTTTCATGGCGGGGTAGGCCCGGTTACGCAGATACTCTTTATCTCCCGTGTATCGATAATGATCGTAGCTATTTTGAAGCAGCCAAGCACTAGCGCCCGGCACCCAATCCCAAGTAGATCCGCCAAAAAGCCCGCTCTCACCCTTTATAATCCAACCAGGTTTATTAAATGTTTTCAGAGTTTCTGCAGTTCGTACTCCGCGGATGGAGTTAATCCAATCGGCATAGGGCTGGAAGCACTCGGAAAGATTCGCCACATCAGTAGGCCAGTAGTTCATCTGAACGTTGATGTCGGTGTGATAATCACAGCGCCAAGGCGGCCGATTGGAATTATTCCATTTCCCTTGGAGATTCGCCGGCAAACTGCCTGGTCGTGAAGAGGAGATCATGAGGTATCGGCCATACTGGAAAAGCAGGGACTCCAAGCCATAGTCCACCGCCCCTGGCTTACCGAGATTGGCCAGTCGGACGTTCGTAGGCAGCGAGGAATCGCCCGGTCCAATGTCGAGCGTCACTCGTTTGAACAACGACTGATAATCGCGGATATGTTCGGTAAGCAGATCATCCCATGAACGTTTAAGGGCGGCATCAAGCCTCGCCGTGACTTTGGCGTGCGGAGCTTCGCCTTTCCATCCCTTTCCGCTATCTTGCACAAAATCCGTTCCTGCGCTGAGAATAAACGTAATGGAGTCGGCGTTTTTGAAGAGAATATTTCCAGATTTGGTCTCGATGGTACCTCCCTGATTGAGTACCGCCAACTCCGCTTCATAGCTCAGAGCAATCTTGTACGGCTCAGGTTTTTTGACATACTGGTAACCTTCCAGTGAACCTGAACATACGATACGATTGCCGGATGAGGAAACCGTCCCCTTGTGCAGATCAAGTCCCTTGTGCGCATCTTGAATCTCCACCATTCCGCTGAGCGAACCAGGCTTGTTGGCGGTGAAACGAAAGACCATAACCTTGGCTGGATAACTCGCAAATGCCTCACGTTTATATTTTACTCCATCCTTTTCGTAGGTAACCGTATGCAGTGCCCGTTCGATATCAAGCTCACGTCGGTAAACGGACGGTGGTGATGGTTGTACCGGATTTTTGGGAAGCGAAATGTTTCCGAGTGCGATTTCGGCGATTTGAAAATAGGGATCACCTTGATTTTCCAGAAATTCAAAGCGATAATAAGGATAGCTGATTTTATTTTCGAATTGAAAGGATTTCGCTAATTTTCTGGACTCCCACTCGGCGACACCCTTACGTTCATCCAAGATTTTCCAGTTTTTACCATCCTGCGATCCGAGAAAGCGCCAAGCCTTGGGGTCACGCTTGGGAACGTCTCCTGCTGATGTCAGGCTGTAGCTGGTGATGGCACTATTTTGAAGTTCCTCTGGAACTTTAGCCTGCCAGATGATAGGGAAAACCCGATTATGCCCGAAACACCATTTTGTATCGGGATTACCGTCGACAGAATCTTGGATCCCCTGATCGACCGAATCCTTATGATCACTTGTACAACTGACAAAATCCTCAAGCACATTTCCAACATGGACAAAGATATTGCCGAATGCCTGATAGGCCCCTGTGTCATTCTCATCACCGATCCAAAGGCTTTCTTCGTTAAATTGAATTTGTTCGCGGTCAGCACCGCCAAACAACATGGCCCCCATGAAACCGTTACCGATAGGCAAAGCTTCCTGCTCCCATTGCGTGGCGGGCTGGTCATAGCGCAGAACCAATTCACTCGATCTGGCCGGACTGGCTATATCTGACGCTTTGGCCGTTGATAGGGCAATCAACCCTAAAAACATAAAACGTCTGAAATGGGAGGTTAACATAAAGGTTGAAGTTTCGTTCATAGACTGGCTGCTTGGCTGGTGATCACAGATAGTTGAGCTATTATCGATCGTCGCTATTTTATCTCGATGGTAAATGGTGAAGCAGGTAGGTTTTTTCGATTCGCTAAGTTAACATCCAGTTCTTTATGACCCATATCGCGTTCAGATCCATAGCGAACGTAACGGGGCTGAGCATCCCCCCAGGCGCTCAACCACACGTGATCCCCTTCGATCGTCGCCTCCGCTTTCGTGAATTTTTGATTCTCCCCCGCAACATAAAATCCTCGGAGCCCCTTTTCGTCTATTGATTTGAGACCACTTTTTGCAAAATCAAAATTCAATCGGATTTTCCCCTCTTCAAGATGCCCTTCCTTGATCATCGGTCCCGAATAATCCTCCTCCCGATCAATTCCATAAACCAACGCTTTTGCGGCAAGCGCCAATCTTTCACCTACCGGCTGCTTCGTAGCAGGATGAATGGGGTGATATATGAGATGCGCATTCGTAGGTGGCTTTGGAAGCTCGGACTCCCTTGAAAGATCGATGGTAACAGCCATAAAAGAGAATGGAATGGATTGAGCAATTTTTCGCTGCACATCTCGAAATTCGTGCCAAATCGTTTGTTCATAACGCGCCAGTTGAACAATATAAAAGGGCATCTTCAAATCATCAAAAAGAGTCCGCCAATCTTCCACCATTGCAGTAAAGAGTTTTTCCTGCTCAGCCCAAGCCCCTGCATTTGCCTCCCCTTGATACCATATCACACCACGAATGGAGAAAGGGATCACTGTTGTTAACATCCGTTCATAGCAAAAACTCGGAGTAAGTTGATTCATCGCTTTCGCCGATTCTTGTTTAAAATAAAAAAGCTGATCATAATTAGGAATCTTTTGAAACATCTCGGCACGACACCATGACTCCGTGGTACTTGCACCGCGGGAACAATGAATGATGGCGATGGGAATATTAAGCGATTGCCTGAGAGCGTAGGCAAAATGGTAACCAACCGCACTCCACTTTCCCAATACATCACTTTGAGCACTCTCCCAAGAAGTTCCTAAAGGCCCTCCTTTGGAATCTTTCGCTAAAAGAGCCGTTGATACAGTAAAAAAACGAAGGAGAGGATCAGAAGGCCTTAGCATCGACTCCTCTCCCTCTTTCGTCATATCTAACCGCATCTCCATATTGGATTGCCCGGAAGCCAGCCAAACCTCTCCCACCAAGACATTTGAAATCTTCCGTACCAGCTTTCCTCCTGAAAAAATCTTAATTTCAAGCACTTGTCCCTCCGCTTTTTGAGGAGGAAACTCCACCATCCAACGATTCCCATTGAAAAGAGCGGCTTTTTTCTCCCCCAAAAACTCCACCTCCACCGACTTTTCGGGATTCCCCTCTCCAAAGACACGGACTGGTTTCTCCTGTTGAATCACCATCCCGTTCGAAAATAGATCAGGAATAATAAGCCGATCTATTTCTTGACCTGCAGCAAACTCAAAATAAAAAAACGCTCCAATAACTAAAATCCGAAATAATAATAAAAAATATTTACTCATTTGTGGAGACCTCATTAAACAATAATACAAGAGCTTGTATTATTGTCAAATTAAAACCGCCTTATCCGATTAATCTTAGAGTAGGCCAGACGAAGTGATGAGCTAATCTGCGACATGCTCAACCTCAAGATCGAGCACTTTTCCGGTCTGTCGATCGATACTCGCATGCACCCAAGCACGTCGCTCTCCATGAGTCGAGAATCGACCGGTCTCTTTTGATGTTTTTCCCGTCTGACTCACAATATCAACCATGATCTGCCATGTGGAGTTACTGTGACTCTCCACCCACGATCTCAGGACCGACTCCGACTCCTGCTTCACTTGAGAAATTGCCCCCCCCTTCTCCTGATCCATTCCGGGAAGTTTTAAGATTTGACTAGCGAAGTCGGAGTTTCGTTCGATCGATACAATGGTTTTGCTCGACTGCTCCGTAAGCTCCCGGGCTTGTGTAGAACTTAAGACCATCGGCGCCTGAGAGCGATAGTTCATAAAGGCTCCGGAGAGAATCGCCTGACGAATAGGTAGAGGCGCCTGCACAAAATCAACCCGCCCCGAGGAGATCTCCCCCTCCTCCAAACAAAAGACATCAAGCAATGGAAGATCCCCGCTCTTGTTGGTGAAAAAATCAAGAGTCTTCCCGGGAAGGTCGCGAAAGACATACCCCAACTCTCCAATCGAACGAAACGGACGGTTGAGTACCGGCGTTCTTGTCAGAAAATTTCCGGGAATCGTTGGAAAATCAGCATCATTCAAATAAGCAGCATCCCCAGGCCGAAGGATCGACGCCCCACTGGAGTCAAGTTCTGTATAACGAACGGCACTTGTCGTTCGATTAATCCATACATCTGAAATAGGAGCATTTCTATACCCCGACTTTAAACTGGAATAACTCCAAGAATTTCGGTTATTGAGCAATCCACTAAAAATATTGTTAACTAGAAAGCCCCAATTGGGCCCCCCATATACCATATCCCAATTGCTGTTGAGATTATTTACATCTTTAGTCCATTTAGCCTGACTACGGATCGAAACCCCGGGAGTCGCCCGCGAATCAATGGGTCCCCCACTTGTGGTATTAAGAAAATGCCTATATTGAAAACCTAACCGGGATCCCCGAGGGTCTGCTCTCATATAGGAGGCTTTCGCACTTCCTCTTTGCCAAGCACTATAAAAATTTAAAGTCGTTATGTTAAGGTTATTCACCGCATACTGTGATGAATCTACCGTATCAAAGGTGAAGGCGGTTTGCGGAGAGTCGTGAGCAATTACGCAAAAGGAGTAGTTTGAAAGAGGTAAATTCGTGACCAGCTCAAATCGTTGATAAGGAACCCATAGTGTTCCTACATAAACACCAAGCTCCATCGTAAAAGGGGTATCACTCGATAAACCGGTAATCGGCGATATTCTTTGAAATAAGAGACTCGCATAATTTCGATTTTTTAATCCTAAATCTGTCCCTCCTGAGTACGCAACACTCGGAAATGCTCCTGCTCCAGTTGAGCAGTATCTTCCTATGGCATCTACGGGCTTTCCTGCATTGGGGGCCCCCACCTTGAGAGTAATTGCAGGATCGGGAGTCGTTCGACTGGAAATTAAAATCTCATTTTGAGCGTTGGGCGCCGTGCTTGTAGGGAGGCCCGGAAGAGAGCCAAGAACAGCGGGCTCACCAAAGGACTTTGAGCTCGGTAAGGAAAATGAAACCTGCTTTCCGGCAAAAATTGTTGATGTCGGAACATTAGGGGTCATTCCTGCATTCACCGTTAGGTACCCCCCAGTAGGAAGATTTGCCATAGCTCCCAACTCCAAATAAGACTGACCCTCGAGTAACTTCACAGATCCCGATGAAATGCTCTCTCCGCGATATCCTTTTAAAACAGAGCATGGATTTTGATGGGGATTCCAAAGCTCAAACTGCATCCACGCTTCTGCTGATGAATTATTATTGGGACGTAAAAAATTGTATACAATTTCATTCAGATAAGGAAGATTCTCCGTTCCAATCGCCAAATTTTGATTCACAGAAGAATAGGTCTGATACCCTGAAGGCCAATTAAGAGCAATCAAGGCCGTTGACGGTTTGATTAAATCCGAAAAACCAGTCTCCACTATTGTCGGTAAATCATCGGAATCCCATTGATCGATAATATTACATCCGATTTGGAGTAAGTGAAAATCGGTCGATTGATCAATTCCGTTTCTGAGGGTCACCGTCGTGCCACTCACATAATAACTACACGCAATCCCCCCCGAAACCCCGAGACTTCCGGGAACAATCGTCGCCTTGAGCCATTCGAAGAAATCGGGCTCTCTTCCTTGACTCATCACCTCCGTCAAACTTTTGATTTTCGTCGCCGGGGTCAAACCGTTCCCCTCGGGAGAAACATAGACAAACCGATTTTTTTGGGAATCCCATTTCAATCCAAAATGTTTTAAAATTGCCTTCTCTTTTTTGGAATCGCTGAGGCTTCCATCCGCATTTCTGGAATTAAACCAATCGAGTCGTGCTAAAGGGAATTTTCGTGCGAAAAAGGGATCCCCCTCCTCCACAACATAAGAATCCAGTGTTCCATCCACACGATAATATTCAAAGGTCCTCTTTTTTGGCGCCAGATAGGAGGTTTGAGTCAAAAGAGCGAGTTCGGGACGATTCACCGCGCTCGAATGATGTCGAAAATAAGGTTCAACCCCTTCCCCTTCATTTTCATGAATGAAATTCAAAAGATCCTGACGTCCTAAAAAAATATTCTGACCCTCTTTTAATTTTTCCTGATCCTGATAAAGTACCCCCTGTGTCGGAGTCCCTGATGAAAAAGACTCTTTCCCATAAAGCCATTTTTCATATTTTTGAGGACTCGATTCATCCGGTAAACGCCACCGGACCGCTTGATCTCCGATTTTCGAGGCCCTCTCCGAAATTTGAGTTAAATCCGCGCAGATCGTCCGTCCTCTGTACATATCGTAGCGATAGCTTTTATTCGCTTCCGGGTAGTGAGGATCGGGTCCATCCCCAAGCCTGTTAAATCCTTCCGGTTTTCCGCAAATATTCAGATCCAAAAGCCCATTCACTTGGTAGGCTAAGTAAGCATAACGACTTATGGAAGAGTTCTCTTTTTTATTATCCGCATCGATCCATTCCGGAAGTTCATCTTGCGATAACGGTTCTTTAAAAAAAAGGGGCTTGTTCCAGAGCTTTGCACTGACAGAGCGTCCATTCTCCTGATCATCTGAAATTCCTCCCTTTGCCTCTTTTCCCTGTTCCTCAAAAAAACCTCCCTCCAAGAAAGAATCAGACGAATTCGGAATGATCGGTATCGGAAAAGAAGAACTGCGGCGTAGGTAACACAATTTATCGCTATTTTGAGTAGGACTCGATAGACTGTTCAACCCCCACTTGGCAGGAGAGAGCGAGAGCGATTCCCCTCTGTTTTTTCGCCGCGACACTTCTCTCGCCTCGTTCTGGAGTTCCGCAATGACTTGGTCCACCGCCATACGCTCCGATTCATACCCCACCACCTGATCAGAATACGAGTACGCCATTGAATAATCAGCTTGAGAGCGGATACTCCACAGCACCAAAGTTCCCGTCAATAGAGAACTAAAAATGAGAACAAGAATAAGGGCAAACCCTTTTCTTTTTAAATAATTATGCTTTCTCATTTTGAATTTATTGAATATAATCTAACTCCAAAAATGTTCAAGCATCAAAATACAAGGGATTGTAATATTCATATTGATTCTTTTACAGAAAGCCTTATATTCTAAATCACACTATGAAGGTAAGAAAAAATACCGCTTTTAGTCTCTTGGAATCGATATTTGCCATCGCCCTTCTCACCTTCATCCTGCCTGCACTATTGGTATTAATAACCCTCAATCTCAAATCGAACGAAGATAGTAGTTCCAAGAAGGATGCCGCCAACATGACGACTCTTTTGATCACCGCGCGAAGGGTGATCCCCCTCGACCGTCACGCCCTCTGCCTGCCCGCACTCTCCACCCTCAGTCCCGGTCAAGAGCTTTCGGAGACGTTTAATATTGATTCAGATGGCCAGAAAATTCCAAATGAAAAAAAGTTCCGTCTCACCTACAATATTCTCCGGGATGAGAAGTTGACCAATCTTTATCGGCTTCATCTGAAGCTCAAATGGCCTGCGACACCCCTTGAAAGTAAGCGTGATAAAAATGAATTTGAAATCAAGACCTCGATTCGTCTTGATGAGTGGACGGATTCCTCAACATGAGCTTCATCCATCACAATTCACGGACTTCATTTTGTAGACCATTTTTTACTCCAAATTGTCGATCCGGTTTTACTTTGATCGAACTGCTCGTCTCTTCCGTCATCGTCATGATTCTTGTCTTGATTTTGGGTGGAATTTCAAGCCTGGTGCTCCATCAGTCTTCACTTTCTTACAATAGGATCAGCAATTCTAGTAAAATGAGAATTATCTTTCAACTCATTGCCCGTGATCTTGAGAAGGCAGTGATTCGTCCGGATCTCGCAAAATTTGTCGATTCGAACGGGAACTCCTCACTGACTTTTTACTCTCAAATTCGATCCTATGAAAATAAACAAGTGAAAGGGGATCTGCGCAACTTGAGTCTGATCTCCTATTCTTGGAGTTCTGAGGATCAAAATCTCAAGAGGATCATCCAAGGGATTGGACGTGAAAACCAAGTGGATTTACTTCCCTTTAACCAAATAACTCGAACTCCCGACCTTGATCTTCAAAACACAGAGGAGATCGCCTCTGCGGTCATTGATTTTCAATGGTCTTTTTTAAATCCAACAGGAATGACTTCGGACTATTCTCTCAACCCCCTTTCCCGGGCAGTAAGAGTGACGGCGGCGGTCATCGATCAATCGATGCTTCAAAAAATTTCTCAGAACCCCTCTTTCGAAGAGCTCAAGACCAAGTTTCACGAAGCCACGCAGCGTAAAAGCAAGTCCAACGATCTGGATCATCTGAGCCTCCTTGCCGAATGGGAGAAAATAATCGATGACCCTTCCTTAATTCGCTCTTTTCCTGTCGATTTCAGAAGATCGATCACCCTCATGGAACGATTTTACGAGATTCCCTATAACCCAAAATATAGCCAGACCGACTTTTCAAACTCCCAAAATTAACAATAGGAAAGACCTGTCATGAAAACATCTCCAATTCAAATTTTATCCTTTTATTATTTAACCCTCCTTCTCCTTTGCTTTTCCTTACCAGTTCAAAGTCAGGAATGGCAAAAAGTCCTTATTCCCGACGATCAGTCCGTACAGAGACTTAATCAGAACCCGAAACTCACTTCCTTGGAGTTAGTCGACGACCCCGAAGATCCCCTTGGAAAGTGTTTTCGTCTGAAAGCACTTCTAACAAGTTGGGGAATGATCAACGCCAGCTTTCCTGAGATTAAAAAAAATAGTGTCGGAACTCTTTGCTTTAAAATCAGAATAGAACCCGCTGAATCTACAGACAAAACCTTCATTCGATTCGCATTTAGTTCTAAACCAAATATGCAATGGGGAAACGCGGCAGATCAAGAGTTAGGCTTGCTGCTTACAAATGGCTCATTGGAGATATTAAAAATGAAAAAAAAGATTTCCCTCCCCGTAAAGCATTGGATCCGAATGTGGTATGTCTTAAAAAACGGAGACGGCGAAAACCTTCCATTTATCTCCCATTTCACTTTTTTAACAGATGAAGTCGATCTCCCTACGTCAAAACCGGAAGAGAAGATTCTCAATGACCCCCCTAGAGAAAAAGAAGGAGTCACAGGCTTCTCCATTCCGGAAATGGGCTTCTATGTACTCTCCCCTGAAATGGAGCCGTTTGAAGGGCGAGCCGCTCTTTATATCTCAGACCTCTATTTCTCGGATGGTGAAAACCTGACAGTGCCGCAAAAGTAGATCCTCACGAATCTGCCTAGAATATATATTCAATGAAACCATTTTCTACTCTACTCAAATCGCTTTGAATTCCGATTTATGAATTTTAAAACGGGAAAAAACCGAAATCTCATACCCCCAACAATCGTTGATACCATCTCTTTAAAATTTGATTCGCCTCAGACTCCTGTTTTCGGGGGTCGGTCAAATTTCCGACCTCCTGCGGATTTTTTAAATCCGTCGTATTGATTTCATAGGTCTTTGTTTTGAGATCATAATCTTGACTCATCCGATATTGATATTGATCCAAACTCCCAGAGTCTAACGATGAATTTAAAACAAGAGGCGGACTCGCAGATAAATTCCCCGTGTTCACAAAAATCGGCTCCGGAAGCGTCTTGGAGAGTGTCGATTCCGAGGTACTTCCCCCACTCTTCGATTGAAGTTTTTGAAAAGCCGGGGAACTACTCGGATTAAAGATTGTCTTTAGGGTTCCGTTCACAAATTGAAAACGATAGTTCAGGTCACTCGCTCCCGTTCCATTCGAGAGAACAATCGGTGAGGTGACACTATTTGCCGCAGAGAAGGTTCCCAAGGTTCCTTGAAAGGCATTCGCTTGGGTGTCTGTCCCAAGAAGTCCTGAGGGGTCGGAGTAGGTAAAGTTGGGGTTCGCCTCTCCATAATTTTTTTGTGCGTCATTCGCGGTGAAGGTCAAGGTCGCTGCGGTTGCAAAAACAAAGCGATTTCCTGTTTGCGTGATGCTTGTCGGGGCAAGGGTGTCGTAGGTTCCATTGTAAAGATACTTGGAACTCAATCCGTTGAGGGTCGCTAAGGGAGTGGCTCCATTAACCGTAATATCTGTAGCGGTGCCATTGGCCGCATCAGGAACATAAACGAGCCATTTCCCCGTTCCGGAAACCGCTAGGGCTCCCGCCCCTACGGCGTTGGAAAAAGCCCCCGTCGCAAGAACAAGGTTTTTGTTCGCGCTCGCGGTTTGAATTCCATTCACCGTAATTCCGGAAGCCCCGCTTCCGGTGTTGAGCACGGTGACGCCATCAGTCCAAGTCGTCGCCCGAAGATCGACTGCCCCAGTTCCCGTTGTTTTTCCGATCACAATCCCTGAGTTACCGGCGGTGATCGTCGCCAGATCGGTCGAACTTAAATTAAAATCTCCCGTCGCTCCGGTATTGACTCCGATCGTCGTACTATTATTCACCGGTTGAAGATTCACTTTACCGGTCGTTTGAATGCTTAGATTGGCAAGGGAGATCGAATCGTTCGCCGCTGTCGCCGTATTCGCAATTAAAGTGATATCCCCTGTCGCAGAGGCCCCACCGATCACATTCGCCCCCGTAACCACTTGCAAACCCGGTGCCGTTCCCGCCGATCTTCCCGTGATGGCGATCGTTCCCGCTCCCGTCGAGCTCACCATTCCACCATTGTAGAGATTGAACCCATAATTATTCGTCGTCGATCCCCCCCCTGTCCCATCAATCGTCACCGCTCCTGTTGTCGTTGAAATAAAGGTCGTTGCTCCCCCATTGCCATCGATAAAGACCCCATAATTATCATTCGTTCCCGTGGTACTCCCCGCTCCCGTCAACGTTATTTTTGCCCCCGCCGTGGAGGTGATCTCCGCCCCATTATAAAGCCTAATTCCATGATTGCTTGTGGTTGCTCCCCCACCTGTTCCATTCAAGGCGATTGCTCCCGTTGCTGAAGTCACTAAAGTATTTGCCGATTCCAAGAAGATCCCCAAATTATTTGAGCTCGTGGCATTTCCTCCAGTTCCATTCAAAGTAATGGCACCCGTTCCTGAGGATTGAATTTTGGAGGCGCTGAGAAGATAAATACCATAATTTGTGCTAGTCCCTCTCCCACCTGTTCCATTAATCGTGATAGAAGCGGTTCCCGTCGAAAAAATCCCTTCATTTGACATCCAGATTCCCGGATTTTGAAAGGTCGCGCTAGTGTTTGTAGTTCCGGTACCATTAAGGGTAATATCCCCATTAACTGAGGAGATAAGCGAACTCGCAGACCCACCTCCATTAAAATAAATCCCAAAATTATTAAAGGTGGTCCCAGCGGAGCCTGCAGTGCCGTTGAGAGTGATTTTAGCACTTCCTGTCGATGTGATCTGAACCGATGGATTAAAATTGATCCCTATTGCACTCCCTCCAGTTCCATTGCCAGTACCCTCAATTAAAATATTTCCCGTGACGGAGGTGATGATTGTCCCCGCAGATCCAATTTTAAACCCTACATTATCGGTACTTGATCCATTGCCTCCGGTTCCTCTTAAAGATATGGCTCCAGTTCCAGAAGACTGGATGAGACTGCTGCCAATCATATTGATTCCATAATTACTCGTCGTCCCCGCACCGCCGGTTCCTGTGATTGAAATCGCTCCGGTTCCTGTCGATATCACTTGAGAGCTAGCTCTAAGCTCAACGCCATATGCCGCCGTTGTCCCCGCAGCTCCCGTTCCCGTGATGTTGATCGTTCCATTGCTTGACTGAACGGTCCCCTTATTGAGTCGGACTCCATACAAATTCGTCGTCGAAGGGGCAACCCCGGTCAACGTAATATTCCCCGCTCCAGTGCTCATCGTTGCTGTGGTGGTCCCCCCGCCGATCAGGATACTGCCAACAGTCGTTCCTCCATAAGCTCCCGCCGTGACACTGATCGCCCCCCCATTCGTGGTAATACTCGATCCATCGCTCATCGTAAAAAGCGCATCCCCTGCCGTTCTCTGTCCTGCCTGCGCACCGACATCATTAATCGTTGCGATGTAACTTCCTCCATTGAGGGTCAACGCAATATTGCTATTGAATGTGATACTTCGACCTGCATTCGTCGTCAGACTCCGATTCAGATACGTCGCCCCGCTGGCATCGACATTATTGACAAAGGTAATATCGGTATTGGCTTGAAGAGTCACATTTCCAGTTGAAAGCAGCGACAGGAGATCGGTTGAGGTGATATAACTATTTTCTGCCACGTTATCGGTAAATTGATCCAGATCACTAGCCAGAGTCCGATTGGTATAGGCTCCAGGATTGGCATTACTAATTTGTAAATTCTGCGGATCTAGAAGCAAACTTCCGTTGCCCCCTAAATCGACGCTCCCTTGATAAACGAGGTTTCCTTTTCCGGAGATCTCCACATTCGAGCCCTTCGCCTCCATCGCTCCATAATACTCCGTCACTCCATCCGACCAAATCACCAGATTCTTCTCCTCGCTTTTCTCTCCATTGCCATTATTCGCAAAGAGCTTTGCCTCAGAGCTGATCTTCACCTGCTGCGCATTTTCAATGCGGCTATCCTTCCCTTGAAATCCCCCCCCGATATTCAGCGTTCCGGCCTTCTCCCCACCACTGACATCGATCGTTCCCGCAACTCCGATTTGATTCCCCTCAATCACGACCTTTCCCCCCTTTTGATCCCCTGTAGCCGTGATCGTTCCCGTGTTCCTGACCTTTCCCTTTGGAGCCTTGAGATAAACCTCTCCGCCAATTCGTTCCACTTGGGTCGCTTGGATAAAACCCCCATTATTAATCGCTAAACTGGAAAGAGACCCTGCTGCTTTCAGCTCTGTTTGAATCGCCGAGATATAACCTTGCTGCTCAATCGCGGTTCCCGAGGGAATGATTCCCGCTTTAACAAAGATTCGCTCAGCACCCACAGGTTTTAATAAAATCTCACTCCCTGAGGCTAGCCCGACACTTCCCTTCTCAGCGCGAATCTCTCCGTAATTCTCGATCTGGCGTGCGATTAAAAAAACATCGCCTCCTGAGGCGGTGATCTTGCCTAAGTTTGTGATCTTGGCACTCGAATCACCTGCAAAATTCAAATCTCCCCCCGTGAGAAAATTTTCATTCGTAAGATCAAGGGTACTGGCAATAAAGCTATTGCATTGGATATTCGCTCCGGCTCCCAATAATACCCCATTAGGATTTATTAGGTAAACATTTCCATTCCCTTGCAGCGTCCCTAAAATTGAACTCAGATTTCCCCCCGTCACCCGATTTAGGACTGAACTTGAGGCCGAGGGCATCACAAAACGGGTCGTCTCATCAGAGGCGATCGAAAAATCCCGCCAGTTGATAATCAATTTATCGGAACTTTGATTAATCAGCGTCGTTTTTAAAATATCGGTGATTGTTGCTGAACCGGCAGCGACCGAGCCGTCGGTCGGATTCGAATACAAAAAACTTCCCCGCATGAAAAAGAAGAGAAGCAGCAAGAATAAACCGGCTTTTTTTTTGGGGGGGGTGAGGAAGAATTCTTTCATAAAAAAACTACCTAAATATAATACATTTTTTCAGCTCGATTACAAGTATTTTCGCTATTGCGTAATAAAAATTTTGAATGTATGGTTTTTCAATGGAATTAAAACTCCCATTCACGCAAATTCAAAAGCCTGTTATTTATTTATATAAATTACTTGCTACCCCCTGCATTTTCTCTCGAAACCCTCTGGTTTTCGCCGTTTTATTAATTTTTAACCATTTTTTAATCGCACAAGACCTTTCACGAGTCGCACCAAAGATCCCTGCAGTTCAAGAGCAGGGAGAGATCAAGGACTCGAAGAATCCAAAGGACAGTACCTCAATTCAAACCCCCAAGGCTCAAGTATTAATCGAACAGTTTAAGGGATTAGTCCTCTGGAAAAGCTCTTTAGAAATGCAATGGGCAGGGGTTGAGGCAGTTCAAGGGCTAAAGAGCGAACTGACGTTGAACTATCGAAAGGATCTGGACATACAGTTGGAGCCATTTTGGAACAAGCCGTTGACCGATGAGGGAGTCGTAAAATTAGTTCAAGTTCTTGAGGGCTACTTCTTAACGAAAGAATCTCAATGGGTTCTGGCTCAGGTAGAGGAACAGAAGATTAAAAACGGCGTTCTTCAAATCGTGATTGTCCCAGGAAAAGTAGGACAGGTTAGAATTACTGGAAATCGATGGTTTAAAACCGAAAAACTTGAGGAACAGTTTGAACTCAAACCGGGAGAGCCACTCAATCAGAAGGAGATGACTCAGACATTAGAAAATTTTAATCAAAACCCTTTTCGTCAAGGAGATCTTTATATGAAGGCGAGCGATATCAAAGGGTGCAGTGATGTAGATTTAAAAATACAGGATCGCTTCCCCGCCCGTTTTTATTCTGGATACGAGAATAATGGAAATAATTTAACAGGAAATGACCGATGGTTTGCCGGATTTAATTGGGGAGATGCCTTTTGGCAAGGGCATTTGATGAGTTATCAATTCACGACCGATGGCTGGTTTGATCGCTTTAAATCCCATACGGGCAGTTACTCGATTTTCATGCCGTGGGGAGGACAACGGTTTGATCTCGTCGGTGGATATTCAGAGGCCCAGGGATCCGTTTCTGATTTCAATATTCAGGGAAAAAGCTGGCTCGTCGGAGGCCGCTATCGAATTCCTCTTCCGAAATTTAATGAAGTTCGGCAAGAAATCAGTTTCGGATATGAATTTAAGCAGAGTAACAACAATTTGGAATTTGGTGGAGCCAATGTCTTTAACCATTTCAATGATGTCAGTCAATTTGTTGCCGAATACCAAGGAAGTCTTGCCGATCCCTGGGGCTCCACTCGTTGGAGCGGTAAAGTCTATGGAAGTCCCGGAGGGATGACGGAGAATAATCTTAATTCCGTTTATCGTGAATCGCGAGCGAACGCCAAGGCCGATTATCTTTATGCCCAGGTGGAGCTTGAGCGGAGATTTACCCTGCCTTGGGGAGTCAGTTCACGGCATCAGGCTCAAATTCAGTGGGCGAGCGGTAATCTCCTCGGCAGCGAACAGATCGGAGCAGGCGGTCGAGAGAGCGTTCGCGGTTATTCCGAACGAGAGGCCAATGGCGATGAGGGATTATTGATGCAAAACGAGCTCTGGAGCCCTACTGGGAGTCTGGGGGCACTCCTCAAAGATTTTGGAGTTCCTGAAGCAGGGCACTACCAAGATAAGCTTCAAGGACTCCTCTTCTGGGATTACGGAGTTGTTCGCAATCGATTCCTCTTACGAGGGGAAGACCGCGAAAAAATCCTCTCCTCCGTCGGTCTCGGAGCCCGTTATTCCATTAACACCTACATGAGTTTTCGCGGTGATTATGGAGTTCAACTCACCGATTCAGGACAAAATAACCCTGACAGCTATTTTGTTCATTTGAGCATGACGCTCAGTTATTAATCCTAAATCCGGCAGTTGAAATGGAGGGTAACGGAGGTTATGACTGCTTTAATTTCAATAATGATTTTTGTAATGTAAATCCATCTTTTTCAGATAGCCGTCGACCCTTGAAACGACAACGGCAGAAATATTATGACCTCCGTTATCCTCCGTCTTGTCCGCCATAGCCAGTGCGAAGGAGGATTACCCTGCGGTTAAAGTTGTATTTTCTTTTCTCTTAAGTTGACGCCTATGCGATCTGCTTGACGGACTACATTAGCTGCGAGGCAGATCGTTCCGAGACTTTGAGAGGCACTCCGGATTCGGTGTAACGGGATGCGTTCCCTTCCATTCCGTAACCATTTTTTTGAGCCTCTCTGAAAGGGCACGGTTTTTATTGGCAACATTGCTTGTTTCATTTGGGTCCACAACAATGTCAAAGAGCTCGTCCGGTTCTTGATTATTTCCTGTCACATACTTCCATTGCCCATCACGAACCGCATATTGACCTCCGCCATACCAAAAGAGCGGCTTCGTTCTCGGCTTTGGATTTCCAAATAAAACATCGAGGCGACTCTCTCCATCTCCAAAATAATCCGAAGGAATCTGAATGCCAACGGCTTTACAAACCGTGGGGAGATAATCCACCGCGGCCATCACACTCTCTTGATCAACCTTTCCCTCTGGGATATGGCCGGGCCACCGGGCAATAAAGGGCTGATGAATTCCCCCTTCATACACTTGCCCTTTCCAACCCCGACGTCCTCCTGTGGAGCCTGCATTAAATCGCTCTCCATTTTTATCTTCTGGATCGTTTTTTGCCTTTGCCGGTCCGTTGTCACTTGAGAAAATAATGAGGGTATTGCCTTCAATTCTGCCTTCTTTAAGCGCCTCTAAAATTTGACCGATTCCACGATCAAGATCTGCGACTGAAGCTGCATATTTCTGTATCATCGGGTCTAATCCACTCGCTGCGTTCAGGGATTCCTTTGAAGGGAGATAGGGAACATGCGTTTCATGTAAGGTCACGGTTAGATAAAAAGGTCGATGCTTGTTATCTCGGATAAATTTCGTCGCCGTTGGATAAACTTGGTGGTTAAAGTCTTTATCTAAATCTGCCTCCCATGGTCCACGCATCAGATGCCATTCATCAAATCCAAAGTCAGAGGGTTTAGGCGCATCCAGCATTCGTCCTTTAAATTCCTCTACCAAATGCCATTTACCACAAATTCCTGTGTAATACCCCGCTTCCTTGAATATTCGAGCAACGGATGGAGCTTTGGGGTCAAGCCAATCGGACTGATTTCCCTTAATATTCGTCTCTAGGTAAAACGGACTATGGATTCCGTAGCGCATCGGAAATTGTCCTGTCAAGAAACCGGCTCGACTGGGCGAACAAATGGAAGCGGCTACATAAAACTGGTGAATATCAATTCCCTGACTGGCAAGTTTATCCAAATGGGGGGTTTTAAAATAGGGGTGACCATGAGAACTTAAATCTCCCCAGCCCATATCATCGGCCAAAATAAAAATGACATTCGGCTTTTGAAATGAGGCTTCTACGACGCTTAAGAAACCCCAAAGGAGGAAAATAATTAAAAAATGTATCCTCATCATCTTATCTCTCCGTCACGACTCGTATCGCACCAACACAGAACCGTTCGTCCGCCGAGTTCACCCTCAAGACGGCCTTCAGATAAAAACGGCTTTTTCCTTGAACGTGAGGTGTTAGATCCAGAAACTGCCAAGGTAACCTCATGACCTTGCTATCAATACTCTGGGGATAGGCATTTTGCCAACTATTGTCAAAAACGCCTGCCCGTCTCCAACTCTTCTGATCCTCGCTCACCCAAAACTCAACCGAACTCGAATCTTCAAAGGCTCTTGCGGTAAACTCGACGACCGTTGTTTTTAACGGTTGTTCAGATAAGACCTGATAACAAATGAATCCAGGATTAAAATACTCCGTCGGCCTCAAAAGATTCATCACAATTTTATGGAGATAATTCGGCTCTGGTTTGTGCGGCTTGACGATTACTCCTTGATAAGTGGAAGCTGATTTTTTCCAATCATCTACTTGACTCATCTCGACATAGTTTTGATCCAAAAGAACCTTCCACGGTTGATGAATCCGGATGATGCGCGGCTTTCCTCCTTTTTCCGCGTAAGGAGAGTAATCGATTTCAATCTCCTGACCCGGTTTAAAAGCCTCGATGAACATTTTGGACTCATAGTTTCGATAGGGTCCGTGCATCGCCACCGTGTCGATCACCGCATTGACATCAAACTCAAATCGCTTTCCGTTTTCGAGTTCGATGGCTCCATTGCTGTAAGGGGGCATGACGGAAACGGGATCAACGGCTTTTATTTTTCCTTTTGCATAGCCGTAGAGGGCTTCGATCGAGACCACCTCGCCCTGATCATTTAAATCAAGCATCACCCGATCCTCTTTTTGAGGCCACTCGGAAGATTCACCTGGCTTTATTTCTCCCTCCGCTTGACGGGTCACTTTGACGGATGCGGATAGGAAAAGAGTCATATTCTCTTCAAAGTTCATCCACTCCAAATTCTGTGTATCGACCCGAATTTTCTTGCGATCCCCCTCTAAAAATCGGGCGCTGAATTGACGCGGGAGCACCGGCTTCACGGGCCCCGTTTTTTCCGCATGGAATGGAACAACCGCTTTTCCTTCTTTGATATCGATTTCGCTTTGATTCGGATCCTTGGAGAAGAGGGCTTGAATTCTCTCCATGAATCCCCGTGATCCCTGAGATTTTGGCTCAATTTGGAGAGCGTATCGATTTTGCCCGGTCTCCCTCACGGTCGCCGTTTTCGCAACGTCGCCCACTTCCACGATCAGCTCTCCCTTTTGAAATTCCTTCTCCGGAGTCAATTCCAGTTCGAATTCATTTTTATTCAATTTCAGGATTGTCGCCAGAATCACTTCATTCGGATCCGCAAGTCTGACCTCGATCGGATATTTTCCAAGCTTCCCATGACTTCGAATCGCATAGCGGGCGGGAAGCACCTGCGAAAGTTCGCCATTTAAAAGATTTTGAACCGAGCGATAACGGGCTTCGGCATAAAGTTCCCCGGCCTTGCTCAAAATGTCTCGATCTCCCCCTTGCTCCTCGTATCTCTGAAGCAATCTCTTTGCGACCGAGCGATCCTGCACCCAAAGTTCCAAGGTTCGGTTCTCTTTCATCGTCCAAGGGCTACCCTGAAGATGACCGCTTTTCTTTTCCCATTCGCCTCCGATCTGGCAACTCAACAAAAACGTCGCATCCGTTGCCCCCTTGGCATGGAGAGCTAATTTTACGAAACATTTCTTCTTTCCAACCATCGACTTTCCGAGACTACATTTATTCTTACTGGTCATGAAATGAGTCCAGTGATCGGGACAAGGCAACTCCTTTTCCGTCAATTGTGAAACTTTTTTCATCGTTTCCGCCGTATCCCCTACCCAGACTTCGATTCGATTTTCTTTTCCGGGGGAGATACGACCATCGAGTTCCATCACCAGCTCAGAAGAAAAAGCCTCTCCGCCATTTTCTACGACATAAATCACCTCCCCGGGCTGGGAAAGATCGGTCACCGACAAACGGGAGCAGGATTGGGAATCGGCATTATCCAAAACACGGGATTGCACTTCGATATTGCGATGAGAAATCACTTCATCGGGGGAACCTAAACTTCCCCTTAAGCGGTATGGCGCTTCAAAAAAATAAGGGGAATAATGCTCAGGAGCAAACATCGGCATCGACTCAAATCCATCGGCTTTTCGAATAAAGGGGGTATCTGTCTCTAATTCGTTGTAAAGCGTCACATATTGAAAACCTGTTGCATAAAGATTACGCAGGGGGGTGTAATCCTCTTTCAGGATTGTTGCCTCCAAATTGACGTGAGCTAGCTTTCCATTAGCCCTGAGGTAGTCGTAGTAAGTATACCCCGTCCAAAAAAGCTCCCCGCTACTCCAAAGTCCCTTCACCATCCCCGATTGACCTCCGAACCATCGGGAGTCCTTCATCGGCCCCTCTGTCTTAAAGTAAGTCTGGGCATAGAGGTTTTCGGTCATTGGATCGGTGGGCAACCGCACCTCCCCGCGATCGACAATCACATAATTACGGCCCACCGCCTTCACTGTTTCTTCTGCATAACCTTTCCAAAGGCAAACTCCGTCCTGGAAAACCCAAGCCTGCTCCTCGGAACTTAATCCATCCGAATAGTTGAGTATCACTCCCTCTTTTTTTGCCTCTGCCATCGTCGCCGCAGTGACCTCCCCAAGCGGAGGACCCATCTCCCGGACAAAGATCGCCTCACCCCTCATTCCCCGTGCCTGATCAAATGCGATTTTTTCCGGAACATCGCGCATGACCTCAAAAAAACGCTTCCGCATTTGTTCATTCATGTAAGGATCACGAAACGTCGACCAAATGGAACTGCTCCACATATTCGGCCATGAGGGACGATAAGCTTTCCTCTGCGAGTCGTAGGAGACCTGACTGTAGCGGCTATCACAGAAGTAGCCCCCGAGACCATCCGGACCCTTGGGCGCTCCGCCCCAAGTCGCCCCGTTGATGACAATTTGGACCGGAGCCCCCGCTTGGTCCGCTTGGTCGATTGACTTTAAAATATCAGCCCTTGTCTTTTCGAACGGTTTATTTTGATAGTTCGTCAAAAGCATCGTTCCCAAGGGAGAAAAACAGCTCATCGGTTTTTCATCCGGGGAGGGTTTTTTAAATTTCCCATTCAATCCCATTGGACGATAAACCGACTCAACGGCATCCACAGTCTTGAAAAAATCGGCATAAAGCCAGACTTGCCCGATTGAAAAAGGGGCACTTCCCCGGCTTTGAAGGGAGACCTCCATGCTTTTCCTTTTTTTTGCCACATCGGCTGGAACCGAGACAAAATAATGATTCGGTCCCGCTCCTAATTCCTGATAGGTTCTAAAATAGAGCTCCACCCCGTTGACAAAAAGGGAGTAGCCGTGAGCTTGAGGACGACGATCATGAATCTCCTGAATTTCGAGAATAAACGACCCTTCATATCCCCCCTTGTCCATTTGAAATTCAAGCTTTGAACCTGTTCCCTTCAGGGTTCGTACAGGGGATTCCTCCTTCAATCCTCCCATAACCGTCTTCAACAACTCCATCCCCGCATTTCCTTGTAACTGAACCCGGTGAGCTCGCTCACTCTGTTCATTTCCACAAAGGAGGTGATCGGCAAAAAGAGCCTCCCCGAAAACCCGTCGATCAAAAAGGAATGCGATTAAAAAAATAAGGAGTGGGATCAAAAGGTTTTTTTTCATATTTTTTATAAAGTCAAGATGCATTGCTCATTTGAAATCCATATCGACGCAACGTTTTCGATGATTGTCACTGTAGATTAAAACCTACAATACAATCGATTGTATTTCAAGTGAAATGTGAATTCAGCCATCTTTTCCGAAAACCTTCGATCATTATTCGAGAAAATCGTGATTCTCGGATAAATAACAGACACAATTAGTTTAAATAATGAACCTAATATCTCTTAGTGAAGTAAAGTCCAAGAGATTATGAAAAAATCATTTTTTGTATCGATAGGGAGGATGGGGAGGATAAATTCAAAAACAATTTTCTTTGGTCTTTATCCTGAAAATCCTCTCTATCGATGCAAAATTTTCCTGCCATGATAACTCATCCATTATGCAAGAATCAGAGGGTTACTCTCCAACTCCATGATGACTCCGCCGAGTCCCCTCGGCTGCGGGTTGCGTCCCAGCCCCGATCCTTTTTCGGGGCTGCAATCTCTTCTCCCGCTGCTGCGCATAGGCGTCAACTTAAGGGAAGAGAAAAGACTTCGTTTCAGCTCCTAAGCTTTCGTCTCAGGGAGCTGAACAGTAACTAATATTATATGATTTCTTTTTTACGAGTGCTCGATTTAAAGACCACAAACAACAGAGCACTTAGCCCTAAAAATAGATAGGTCGAAGGCTCAGGAACCGGGCTCACACTAAAGGCATCTAATTCAATCACAGTAGCCCCAAAAGAATCAGCACTATTCAGATTTAATCTAAAATATTGGGCGGTTGTATAAGCATTGAAAGTGTCAGTTATAGTAATTTGAAAATTTCCATATGTCCCGGAGTAATCAGGATTAATTGTCGAGGTGGAGACGATGTTGGAGTTTGTAAAACTTCCAGGACTAGAGCTCGCAAATAGAGTATATCTTGAGATCGAACGGTATGAAGTTGCGGGATCAGCAGTACCTTCTTCACGAACAAAAAGTCTAATTTGACTAAAAGTAATTGGTGCGGAGGTATTAAATTCAATAAAATGAACAGGAACGGTTGATACACCCCCATTAAAATACGTGATTCCGCTCCCAAAGTTTCCTGTGCCCCCAAAAATACCACTAGGGGTCGTATCGTCAGCAGTTGGTGTCGCCAATCTTGAACTAGAGGCTGTGACCGTGGCATTTTGAAATAAATCGGTCGTACTTTGTACTCCGCCTGCTGTAATAATTTGAGCGTTACTCATTGAAATGAATGCCAACCCAGAGAGGGCGATGATTAATATTTTTTTCATAAATTAATTTCCTTTTTTATTGAAGTTGAAATTAAACTAACATTAGTTATCAGTTCCGTCTTCCCCTCCAATCCTGTAAAATGATCTTCCATTGAGTGGAACGACGACAACCTCATCAGCATTGATCATGAGGGAGATTTAAGTTTCCATCTCATTTACAGTGGAATAAAAAAATATCTGAGGAAAGCAGGTGACATAAGTCGGGATTCGAAGACTTTCTTGCATTAGGAATCGGTTTGCCTCTTAAAACATATTACCAAAATGGTGAAATATAAAAATCCTCAAACATCAATTCATTTTAATGGAATTAATCGTCACTCTTTTTTATGAAAGAAGCGATGCGACTTCTTCGGACTTTTCCTGGTGCCATTCCAAAATGATATTTAAAGAGTCGATAAAAATGGGCGACGCTTTTAAAACGAAGTTCTTCAATAATATCAAGGATCGGCTTCTCCGTCTGTTCCATCATTATTTTCGCGTACAAAATCCGTTTCTTATTGATATAATTCGTCGGTGTCGTGGTCATATACGATTTAAAAATTTGAGAAAATCGAGAGGGGCTATATCCGGAGATTTTTTGTATTTCCGTGACCTCTTTGAGAAAGAACTCCGGGCTTTCGAGTTTCTCTAAAAGTAAGACCAGCCAGTCCGGAATCGCATTTTTTCGTGATCCCATAATAATCGGCATATAAGGGGGAAAATAGGTCTCTATTTTTTCTTCCGGAACGATAATCGTCAGAAGCTCACTGAGGATCCGATAAAGTTGTAGTGAGGTATTCGAGATCTCTCTGGCCTGAAGCAATAGATTGGTCAACTGTGTCGCCTGTGCTGCTGAAAACGATAACGCCCTATTTCGAACCCCCTTGCTTTTTAAGTAGTCCGTCGCCTTCGGCGTAATCCTTGAGAACACAGCATAATATTTTTTTGGAAAAGAAAAATTGAGAATAATTCCAGATCGCCCTTTAGGGATTGAAAAGCGATGAACATCCTTCGGACAGATCCACCATCCCTCCCCTACTTGCATTTCAACGGTTTTCCCATTGATATGATGAAGTACCACTCCAGCCTCAATGATAAAAAATTCGTAAAAGTCATGGTCATGCAAAAAGACTTCACTCGGATAGTTCAGCTCCAAACGATGAGACTGAAAGTGTTGATTGCAGACCTCGTTCCAAAGAATTGTTTTCATTGAAGGAGGGGCTCGGTTCTTACTTTGACTGAACCTTTTTTTGACTCAAACTGACCATTCGTGGAAGCGTTCCGTTCACTCCATAAGGACTGTAAACAATATCAACTTCGGTTCCTGGAGCCAGTGCTGCCATTAACTGCTTTTCTGAATTAATCCGGATAAATTCATTCAAGGGAGGAACGTCAATCTTGGTCCGTCCCCACATGCAGGAAAACTCATAGCGATTTCCGCTCTCCAACTCTATGATTCCGTTATGCGTTTTGCCTTTGACCGCCGCAGGAGTGAAGGATTTAATCTTTCCTCTCTCTTTTCCAGAGATCGAAACGATCGCTTCAGCAATTCCCGAGTCATTCACCAAAAGGTCCACTTGGTCCCATTTCTCTGGCAACGAACTCGCAATGACGGAGCCCCCTTTCTGACTTCGACTCAATTTAGTCTCTTTATTGATCGGAACAAAAATCGGGTTTTCCAACCAAAGCCGTGGGTCTTGCGTCTCGATCGTAATTCCTGAGGGATTTCGATCGATACAGAGACCGGAAAACTGTGAAGGAAGATTAACCCTCTCTTTTTCTTGTGGGCTTCCTTTAATTTCAAAATCTAATTTCCCCTCTTTTGCCACGATCGCCGTTTTTCCCGTCGACGGGAGGAGTTGATATCGATTCATCGGAGAGCTTGTCAGCAAATATGTTTGCCCAGACTTCAATCCTTCCACATGCAACTTGCAGAGACTTTCCTTTTCTGTTTTCAGCAAAAACTCAACACCTTCGCTTCCGACCTTGAGCAAATCAATGACCGCAACCTCCTTTTCATCAGGAAGTTGAATGCTGATCGGATAGAAACCGAGTTTTCCGAACCCGCGAATAGCAAATCGTGCCGGCAGTTTTTGGGAGATTTCCCCAGAAAGATGTCGATGGGCACTGCGATATTTCCCTTGAGATATTAAGCTGTTTGCTTCTTGGAATGCAAGATCTGATCCTGATAAGTCGAGGTACCTTCTCTGCAACCTTTCCAGTACTGCGCGCTCCTGAATCCAAAGACTCATGATTCGTTTTTGATAAACGTTAGTCGATATCTCGCCAAGGGGGCCACTTGTTTTTCCCCAAGGAATCGTCACACGTAGTTTTTCAATCCCAAATTTTTCTTCGTTTTGCGCATTGAGTACCAACTTGAGATAAACCTCATTTCCCTCTTTAAAATCATTACCTAAAGAGACTGTTGTCCATGTTTTCCATGGATGCCCATTCTCCCGGAAAAGATCTTTTTTACTGATTTTTTTAACCATTTTTAAACTCTCTGGAGTCAAGCCCACCATAACATCAATCGAACTCTTGTTCGGCATATTAACGGTTAAGGTCAGATCGAGAGAGGAATTAAAAGGGCGATCTTGTTTTAAATGATAAACGACGGATGAGGAAATATTTCTATCTATCGGCCGCATCAATTCTGGATTATAGTTATAGGAAACAGAACGCTCGACGTTTTCCTGTGAAAATAGAACTTCCTTAGAACCTAAATCGGAATCACGCCTGAACTGTCGATCAAACAAAAACGGATCCGCATGAACGACGGGCCTTGCTACTTTTTGATCCAACGTCTCTCCTTGCGGAAGAAAAAGATCCCCCTCCCCCCATCGCGCATTAATCAAAGTGACACTTTGAAATCCCCGCTCGTAAAGAATTTGGAGATAGTCCCAGTTGGGCAAACAAGCCCGCTCCAAGTTCGAACAGGCGACTTTCCCTTGGGCCGCCATATATTCGTAATAAGGCTCAGGAAGCCCTGGGAGCAACTCTCCTGTGGTCCATGAGTTTTCACTCATTCCGTGTTGATAGCCCGCCCACGCATTATCAAAAAAGGGATCAACGGGATCCGCCCACACATGAAAATAATTTTGATCGAAAGCTTGCTCTTGGGGAAGTTGGATTGATCCCTTATCGATAATAATTGGATTGCGTCCGACAGATTTAAAAAATCTCTCTGCGGTCCTCTTCGGCACTTGCACAATATTGCGATAGAGCCAGATTTTTTCCTCCTCATTATATCCATCTTCCGGGGTCAATTTTAATCCATTCTTCTCGGCGGCTTGCATCGTAAAATCATTGCAATCCTTTTCGACACTGATCCCCCAGTCATGATCGATCAAGGGAATAGGAAACGATTTTCCGTTCGCTTTATATAAATCACGACGGTCGACAAAATAGCGAACCGCCTGATCGAGGCGATGCTTCAAGTAGAGCATCAATTGGGGATTGTTAAAAGAAGGCCATGTCGTTGATCCCGGGGTATTAAGCCACGTGGTACGATAAGATTGAGTCTGAGCGTCAAATGCAATCTTACTATATTTTACATCGGAAAAATAACCTCCTAATCCATCAGGACCGTTGGGATGAGTCCCCCACTCCCCTGCAGAGAAGTTGATTTGCGATTCAAGAGGAAGATTATATTGAGAAAGTCTTTCAAAATATTGATCTATTTTCTTTTCTATCTCAATTTCAGAGTGAATCGCGTATGGTATATCAAGCATGAATCCCTGAGAAAAAACGGTTTTGGAAAATCGATCCTCCATCTCTTTCCAATAGTCAATATCCTGCCTTATTTCCGGCTTCTTAATTCTCTCCGCCCAAGAGATTGTTTTATTATTCTTTTGTTTGTCATCTTGATTTCGAAGAATAAAAGCCTCTTCAATAACTGACATTTTTTTAGTGACCCCTTCTTTTTGAGCGAGAGTGAAGAAATCTTCATAAAGCCAGACCCTCGCCAAGCTAAATGATTCCTCTCCCTCATTTCGAAAAGTGACTTTGATGGAGCTGGAAGTGAGATTCTCTTTGGGAATTGGAACAAAGTAATGATTGGGACCCGCTCCCATCTCTTCATAACTACGGAAATAAACCTCCTGACCGTTCACTAAAACGGTATACCCAAAAACTTGTTTTCGTCGTTGATGAATCTCCTCCACCTCCATCATCAGCCAATTCGAATTCTTATCCTGCGCAGCCGTTTCCACCCGAAATGGCAGTTTGATTTGAAACTCAATTGCGGATCCCTTCCCCGCGATCGTATGGGCTTCATAAGTTTTTTGAATCGACCCCATCTCCGTGGCGATCTTTTCGAGTCGCACATTTCCCTTGGGTATAATCAAAAGATTAGGATCAGTGGAGGAAACCCCCAATGAAATCTCTTTAAATCCTACCCCTTGGCTTGATGCCACCGCCATGAGTCCGATGAACAAGAAAATGGCCTTATGTAAAACCAAAGCCTTAGAACGTGAAGTAATGCCGTTTTTTATAAAATTTAAAAAGATCATATTTTTTTTTATTAAAGTATTGTTTTGGAGATTCTATTACAAAGGCTTGTATAAAATACCGATTAATTTCGCTAAGTCAATAGCCGGAGTTTGAAAAAGGGAGGGAACCGATTCCCGTTTCCCTATAACAAATCCTTAATCGAATTCTCTCTAACGAGCCATAAGTCGATGCTGAATCGAAATTCGATCTCCTCCCTTCTGTTCCTCCAACAGAACGATCTCATTGACTCCCTCTTTCAACCATGAACGAGGAAGGACATAATACTGTTGGGAATACCGAACGTTTTCCTGGATATAAAGACCGCAATCTTTCGGATGCCAAACCTCATCCACACCATATCCATTCGCCTCCAGAAGCCAGTAACGACCGATCATCCTTCCATTGACAAAGGCCATTCCTTTCCCCCAGAGCTCCAGATCCAGTCGCCAATCGAGCTCCTGCCTTAGATCCTCCGTGGAAAGCGTTATCGTGAATCGATGCCACGTCAATTTCTCCGAAGATGATTTTCCGGATCTCCATGGAATATTTTTTTGGTCAATATTTTCAAAGTTCAAAAACGGCCTGATTTTCCATTTTCGAAGCGGATTCTCGTTCCAGAACACTTCATCCCAAATCCCTTTTCGTTCGCAATGCATCGGACTGGAGATCGACCAATCCCCTTTCACCATTCCGATCGCCGTTGCGAGAATATCGATTTGATGATTACCCGGTTTGGCTTCAAAGACAAATTCGTGTAAATACCCATCCTCGAGCGGTTTCTCTGCTTGAACCGCCCAACTGTCCTCAAACGCCCCTGATTCTTTTCGGATCGCCTGTCTCAATATCGATCCGCGCCACTCCTTAAGGGGCGCCGAAGTTGAACCGATTTTTTCACCATCACAATAGAGATAAAGGAAATCGGCTCCATAAGGGATCCGAATTCTCTGAATCCCTTCTTTTTCAACGAAAATTTCACAGCTATACCAACAATAATCACTCCGGTCGTGAGTAAACTTTAATTGGTCCTCAGGCGTATCCACCTCGATCGGCGAGTCCTGGCGATCTTGTGGCATGGGCTCTGGAGCAGTTTCTATCGATTCGCAAATCTTACAAACGGTCCAGGGATTTTCCTGAATGTGAGTCGAAGCCCTTTCATAAAGGGCCAGAGAGTCGAAAATCACTCGTCCATTCGCGGAAAGAATCACTTCTGGAAGTCGTTGTCCATCCAGCCCCATCTTCTCTCCTTGGGATCGAAACGTAATTTGGACAACCTCTTCTTTCAAGGTAAATTGAACCTGCTCGACCTCTCCACTCTGGGTACAGGTACGCTCTCCCTCTATCAGCACTTGCTGTAAATCCTTGAGCACACGATGGAACTCGCACAAATACAAGCCCACAGGGGTCACTCTCCCATACTCGTCCAAGCCCCAATCAAACCCATATGCGGTGCATTGTTGAAACATGGCGGTACGTCCAAAATTCGTTCCCCCGAACCACATGTAATAATTAAAGCCGCTTCCTCCCTGCGCGATAAACCGAAGAATCGCATAGGCGACATGTCGAACGTCCCTGTGATGGGGTGCAAAACCCCACGTATTATACCATCCCGGCCAAAGCTCAGTCCAAATCAAAGGGGCATCAGGCTGCTTCGCTCGCAATTTTTCAACAATCTCTTGTTTAATGTTAAAGCCATTCGCACATTCGATGGCCCCGGGAGTTCCCCCTTCGCACGTCATCAATGGGACATCGACTCCGCTCTTTTGAACGAGATCAACGATCCACGCATTGTATTTGACCCCCTCCTCGCCATACCACTTACCGACGACACTATATTCATTCTCGACCTGAACCATCGTCACCGCGCCTCCCCTCGTCGCCAAATGGGGGATAAAAACTTCAAAAAGTTTTTTAAAATAAATCTCAACCCTTTCCATAAAAGCGGGGTTAAAGGTTCTAAAAACAATCCCCGGTTCATCGCGAAGCCAGCAGGGAAATCCTCCGTAGTTCCATTCTCCACAGCTATAGGGTCCTATTCTTAAAAAGACCTTTAAGCCCTTCTTCCGACAGAGAGTCAAAAATCGTCCCAGATCACGATTTTCCGAAAAATTAAAAACCCCTTTTTCCTCTTCATGAAAATTCCAAAAAATATAGGTCGCAATCGTATTGATCCCCATCTTGACACAATTCTCCAGCGCGCGATCCCAATCCTCTGCATCCAAGCGGGAATAATGAAACTCCCCACTGATCAGAATTTCACGCTGCCCATTAAAAATGAATGATTTCTGGTCGAATTCGATACTCTTCATTAATTCGCTTTTCATATACAGGTTTTACCTATTTTGCTCGGATTTAGGCTCAAAAAAAATCGACCAAAGACTTTTCTTTCTGAGTAAGATTATTGTACAACCGTTTGTATTATTTTCAAGCCTATTTTTTATAAAAAGGACAAGGGCACTCAGGATGACGGTGTCTCGTATGATCCACCAGAGATACTGAGAGCGATTTTGAGCAGAGGATTTCCCAAAACAACCACAAGTGATATCAAGTCCTCTGATCCATGCCTGAAGCATCGCAGAGATGAAAAAAAGCATCATCAACAAGAGGATCATGGAGGCACCCAGATCTATTTTATTGAAGAGAATAGAAAGTCCGCAAAGAATTTCTAAAATCGGAATAAAATAAGCGAAAAAAACTGAAAATGAATAGGAGATCAGTTGATAGGATTCGATCGTTTGGATGAAATCCACTGGCGACAGAATTTTAACGACTCCTGCCCAAAGAAAGAGGAGTGCAAGTCCAAAGCGAAGGATTTGTTCGATGATCAGCGTCCGTTTAATTTCCATGATTCCCAACCTCCGTGTAACACATAAACATTCAAAAAACCGGCTGACCTCATTTGATCTGCGATGACTTTACTCGTATGGCAGCTTTGACTGCTACAATAGACGACGATATTTTGAGTTCCATTCCAAGCATTAAAAATAATCGGAAGCTGATCCTCCCAATGATCTTCGTTAAGAGGAAGCGCATGAGGGATATGCTCTTGAAAATAATCATTATCAGAACGAGAATCGACCCATAACGGATTCAATAACAAAGCCTCTTTTAAATCGATCTCCTCTTTTAACAAAGAAGTCCGAGTAAGGAGGGGGCGATGGGGATCAATTTCATAATGCACAAGAGAAAGTACCAGCGCGATACAAAATAAGAGGGAGGACTGGGAAATTATTTTTTTAATTTCCATAAATTAGGGAGATGATGAAGATTGTTTTGGATCTTTTATTTCGATATAGATCGTCGCAGGCTTCGAGGGCTTGTCGTCAATCAGTATTGGAATTTCTACGGATATTGAATCGGCGTGTGATGTATCCGTTGCCTTGACTTCAAGCTCATATATTTCATCTTTTTTTATTTCATTCATTTTAATAAAGAAGTGATGAAAGGAGGCCTCCTGAAGTTCTAATTTAACATCGTAGGATTTATCAATCGTAATCACAGACTTTTTTGAAGAGATTTTTTCTCCGAGAGTCCAAAAAACAAGACGGGGAGAAATTTTAAAGGGCTGAGGGATATCGACCTCGAAAGCGAGCGTGATAACTGGGGTTTTTGAGTCAGTGGATTCGACTAGAATCTCCTTTTTTTGGAGGCCGGTTCGAGTACTCATATCAAAAGAGACAGAAATTTCTCCGGACTCATTTGGCTTGTAGGTAGTCTTAGGGATTTTGGCAAACGTACAATCACAGGAGGGTTGGACTTTGGTGATCGTGATGCTTGTCTTTCCGATATTTTTAAATTTATAAACAAAATCGACTTTGGCTTCGTTTATTCCAGCTTTATATTTTTGAAAAACATTTTCCCAAAGAAGTTCAGCTCGTAATGTCGTAAAAGTAAGTAGTGAAAGAATTAAAAGTTTAAAAATCATAGAATAAATTAGTTAAATTATACCTCAAATAAATAGAATAAATATTAAATGGTAGGTCGTAGTTTTGTTAGAATTGTCCAAGTCATTTTATCATCATTTTTTCGACGCCGGAGAGAAGTGCTATTCCCTGAACCCGATTGAGTTCAATAAGGGATTTATCAAGATCTGAAATGGCAAGATTTTCGCTGCTTTCCGCATTTGCTAAATCTCTCTGAATTTGGAGGAGATTAAAAGTAGTGCTAATGCCCTCTTTGAGTTTTAACTCCTCAACATGTAGCGATTCTTCTGTAAATCTTCGAGCCTCTCTTGCACTTAATACCTTTTCTCGATTTACTGAGACTTGTCCGAGTGAGTTATCAATCTCCGCATATATTTCTTGTTCTCGTTTTTTAAGTAGAATGACCGATTGCTGTTTTTTAAGTTTCGCCTCTGTTAATTTTCCATCCGCAACACGATTTTGGAACAAATAGGTGAATCTAAATCCAAACTGCCACGACTTTTTTTCAAACTCTAATGAATTTGAATAGCTTTTCTGTAATTCTTCATCCTGACCGGAATAACCGTAGCTTCCTGTGAGATCAAAAGAAGGCAACTTTTGATTTTCCAGATATTTTATTTGAATGTGATTCTTTTCTAATTCCTGGTTGATTTGCCGATAATCTGGACGATTTACGAATGCGGTTTGAATCGCTTTCTCTAAGGGGGGAAGGGGTAATTCTATGGGATCAGTATGCGAGGGAATTATCGTTTTGCCAAACCACGGAAAGATTTCCGAAGTGATTAAAAGAAGGAGTTTATTTTGCTGATCCTGTATTTGTCGAGTCGCGACAGATAAGGCCTGCTGTCGAGTTGCGACCTCCGCATGTGCTCGTGAAATATCGAGGGAAGTCATAACGCCGATTTCAACTCTTTTTTGATTATCCTCCAGGAGCCGAGTGGCGAGCGATAAAGACTTTTCCTTGGCTTTAAAATCCTGACGAGCGAATACCAGATCACTATAAGTAGTTGCGACCTCACTCACAATTCTATCGATTTGACCTTGATAGGCGGTTATTGAAATTTCCAAGGAACGACGGGAGGTGTTTATAAGCACCATATTCGTCTCCATTCCAAAATCCTTAAGAAGGGGCTGGATGACGCTCACACCGATAAACGAAGAGTATAAACGATCGAAGTCATTTACATTCGAAGTAGAATTAAGGTAATTATTGCTAAGCCCAAAAGTAGTTCCAAGCGCTATTTTTTGACTCAGTTCACTCTGAAATTGCGTTGATCTTGATTGACTGATCGAATCTGAAAAAGAAGGGACTTGTGACTCTCCGTATTGTCCATTTGTTATTAATTTTAAATCATAATCGCCTTGGCTTTCGTTCAGGTTAGCCTTTGATATTTCCGGATTCAGGCGGTGAAATGCGAGGTCGATATTTTTATCCAATGCCATACGTACACATTCAGAAAGCGTTAACGAGACCTCCTCAGCACCAAGAAATGAAACTAAAAAATAGAGAATTAATATAATATTTCTTGCTTTAATCCGGAACGACAAAATAAATCGAGACAGTAATTTATTCATATCGCAAAGCCTCAATGGGATCAAGATAGGTGGCTTTTAAGGCGGGATAAATCCCCGCTAACACTCCCATTATAATACTAAAGCTAAACCCGATAACTAATGTGCTATAATTTAAAATAGGCGGATATTCTACGATTATTTTTTTTAATAAATCAATCAAGTAAATACTAAGAATGAGTCCCAATCCCCCCCCCAACACACTGAGCATAATCGATTCGGAAATAAACTGGATAAAGATGTCGGAATCCCAGGCCCCGAGGGCCTTACGTACCCCAATTTCTCGAATTCTTTCTGTGATCGAGGCCAACATAAGATTCATGATTCCTATCCCTCCGATGACAAGAGTTATTCCTCCAATAGAAAATCCTGCGATCATGAATCCCTTTTTTATTTTTTCAAATTGGCGAACGTATTCCTCAAGAGTTTCGATATTAAAATTATGAATTCCTTTATGAGTGATTTTCATGATATTTTCGATCGCTTTAACCGTTTCACGGATTTGAGTGATATCTCGTATTTGAATCTGAATAGAGGTTAAATCATTTTTGGAGGTCAATTTTCGTCTGACAGTCGTTAATGGAATATAAACAATCTTATTTTTTTTAGGAAGGGATCCGCCATACGGATCCTCTTCCTCTTCTGGATAGACTTTATAGTACTTACTTTTTCCGACTACCTCAAAGGGGATTCCATTGACGTTTACAAACGATCCTTCGATGCTTTCTCTTGGAGAAAAAAGATCTCGATAAGCAAGAGCTCCTAAAAAAATTACATTTCCTGAGCTTTCAATATCGAATGACTTTAAAAGTCGACCCTTATCTTCCTGTACACGCTCGACCTCAAAAATTTCAGGAGTGCACCCTAAAGCTTTCCCACGAAACACCTTCCCATTTCGAGTAATCACCGTATCCAGGCTGATTTCTGGAGAAACTCGTATCACCTCCGGTTTAAATGAGGAAAGAGCATGAACATCTTCTAGATTACATTGAGGCGCGATCCCTCTGAAGAAACGTTGAGATTCAGGAACATCATCATTAAAAATAGTAATTTTATTAAGCCCCCCCAACTCCCTCATCATCACGGAGTAGCTTTCAAATAGTCCTTCCATAAAGCTGAGAGTGAGAATCAGCGAACAGACCCCGATCATAACGCAAAATAGAGAAAGAAAGGAGCGTAGTTTATGCGCCCTAATTTCACGAATTCCGCTTCCGATTCTGCACCAGAACATTATCGTAACTCCATCGATTCTATTTTTCCATCCTTCACAATCATCTGCCGATGGCAATGACCTGCGACCAGGGGATCATGTGTCACTAAAACAATCGTACGACCTTCATGATGGAGCGATTCAAAAATCTCCAAAATCATGGCTGCCGTCTTACTGTCAAGATTTCCAGTGGGTTCATCCGCAAGGATGATTTTAGGATTATTCAAGAGGGCACGAGCAATCGCCGCTCTTTGTTTTTGGCCTCCGGAAAGCTGATTGGGGAGATGATTTAGACGATTCCCCATTCCTACTTTATTCAAAGCGGTATGGGCTCTCTCTAATACTTTTGACTCAGGATGACGCTGATACACATAAGGCAAAAGCGTATTTTCCAAAACAGAGAGGCGGGGGAGAAGGTTGAAGGATTGGAAAACAAAACCGATTTTTTCAGAGCGAATCACGGCTCTTTCTCGAGAATTCAAACTTGAAAATTCAGTTCCTTCAAATTGAATTGAACCAGAGCTGGGTTGATCTAAAAAACCAAGGAGATGCATGATCGTTGATTTCCCCGATCCGGATGAGCCTCGAATAGCGATAGAGTCTCCTTCCTCGATTAAAAAGGAGACTTCATCGAGCGCTTTTATCCTCTCTGAACCCATCTTATAAATCTTGCTTACTTTTTTAAATTCAATGAGGGGCATCTTATTTTCCTAAAAATTCAGGAGGGATGATTAACGATACCGTTTCGGTATCCTTCAATCCCTCACGGATCTCAATGAGGTTAGCATTATGAACGCCTGTTATTACTGAGCGTTGTTCGTACTTCCCTTCTAAATTTAAGACATAAACAGAGGAATTTCCCTCCTCTTGAAAAACGGCGGCGAGCGGCAATGTTAATATATTTTTAAATTCTGCGATTTTAATCAAGACTTGGACTCCCATTCCAGGCCGGACAAGCGGATTTTCTGTCGTAAAATGGATTCGAATTGGAAAACTGCGAATCTCCTGATCACTTCCTTTCGCTGTGGCGTAGGGATAAATATAAGAGATATTTCCTATTATATTAACTCCTGGAATTCCATAGAATGAGAGTTCCACGGGAAGTCCGGACTGAAGTTTCGTGACATCTATTTCGCTCACATCCGCTTTGACCTCCAGCGAATTTACATTCCCTAAATACATCAGGGTTGTACCTGATGATATTCCATCTGCGCCAACAACAACCGCCCCAACCATAACGGGTAGACTCAAAACCTCTGCATCAAAAGGAGCTCGAATCGAGGTCTTAAGAAGATCTTGTTGTAGGGTTTTAAGACGTACTTTTTGAAGTTGATAATCATTTTCTGCGATACGTGAGTCAATGCTCGTATCCTCAAATTCTTTTTTAGAAATTAAATCCTGCTTATAAAGGGCTTTTTTTCGAACGATTTCTTGCTGAATTTTTTCTGATTGAAGCCTGGTTGATTCAATGCTTAGGAGCGATTCATTCACCTGGCTCTCTAATTTTCCCCGATCCAATTCAATTAAAATCTGATCCTTGACCACTTTTGCGCTCGGTTTTACGAGGATTTTATCGATCTGTCCCCTAATTTCTGACTTAAGTTCCACACTTTGAATGCAAGCCACTTCACCATTACATACCAAGGTCTGAATGATCTCTTTATATTCTGCTTTTACGGATGGAATGGCCAATATTGCCTCTTGTTTTTTTAAAATTAACTTATCTTTTTGATAGAGATAAATAAATCCACTTAATAGAACAATGATCCCAAAGATAATTCCTATCTTTATTATTTTTTGTATTCGATTGCTCATTATGAATTATTTATCGAAATTATTTCTAAGCATTTATTTTAATTCTTAGATTTTAATTTAAACGACAGAAATGATTTAAACTGAACTCCTCTGCGCATTGCGCAGAGGAGTTTTTTATGCCTGAGTAGAATAATCAAGCATCCAAGTATGATTTTAAATCTTTAAACTCGTTTCTTCTCATGAAAAAACGAGGGAAAAGTAAAAATCTTTACTTAACGTCATTGCCTAATGGGCGGTTAACAGGACATCCTCTGCAAGCTCCTGTTACAGTGAATGTAAATGGTTTTTTAAATCTATCACTATAATAACTTTTACTGTTTCCGCTTCCAGATGCCTGAGCCTCGGTTGTAGGAAGGAGATTTAACACTGTTCCTACAATTGTAAGAATTAACATTTTTTTCATTTATTATCCTTTTGTGATATTTCTATCACACTTTATTTATTAATATTTCCGTATTTTTCGGCGCATTTCTTTCTTAGAAATGCTATCAACCTAAAATAGAAGAAATATTAAATTGTCTTTATTTGATAAAAAATACACTCCCTGTATTTCCCTCATAAGAGACTTAAGGTATTATTTTATTCCCATTTTTTTCTGCCTACTGAGATTTGAGGTGGCCCCCGAAATTCAGGCCAGAGGTTAAGCTGTCGAATGGAGGTCAAGGGAGGAACAAAAGTTCAAAATGGAGTCACTAAAATGAGTACAAAGAAATACTTTTCATCTTCTAAAAGACTATCTAAGATCTTTGATTTTTTCAGGACTGAGCGGAAATCGAATCGTGAAATAAGCGCATAAGACTAAAAAAGGGATCGGAAAGATCGAACAGGCCAAAAGCAATATTTTTACCGTCTGCTCACTTTGCATTGGCAAATCAGGTTTAAAATGGGAGAGATCAATGATGATCCCCAAGATCAAGGAGAAGGCAGAAATCGCCGCTTTCCCTCCCCAATTGAACATCGCCGTAAAAAGCCCCTCTCGACGCTTTCCCGTCTGAATTTCATCAAAATCACAGACATCCCCCAGCATCGGAATTGTTAAGACCCAGACACAGGAGACTGAAACTGTGACAAGTGTTTGAAAAATAATCTGTAAGTAAGGGTACTGCTGTGAAAATAAGAGAGGGGAGGAGATAAAGGCGATCATCAATCCAAAAATGCCGCAAAGGAGAAGTCGCTGGCGTCCTATTTTTTTTGCAAGTGGATTCACCAGGGGACAAAAGCAGAGCCCAATGACGTTGGAGACTGTTTGGCAGATTCCATTCAATCGTGTTGCGGCCTCTTTATCGGCCAAAGTCCCTCCTGGAAAAACAACAGAGAGATTGATGTAGTAAACTAAAGAGGTCGCCACACAAAACCCGATGATCGTAAAAGCGACGATTCCCGTCACCATTAAAAACGGCTTGTTTTTTAAACAGTTTTTAAATCCCTCAACAACCCCCTCTTTGTCCGAAGTCACCAGAACCACTTTTTCCTTACAAACAAAGGCCGCCAAAAGCCCCAAAACCAAAATAACGACCGCTAAAAGGATTCCGACAATACGCATCGACTCCGCGGGACTGCTCCCGAACGACCTATTGGTCACTAAAACCGGCGCCCATGGCATGATGGCAATATAAGCCAAGGGAACCGCCGCCGCCCGAAACCCCATCAGGCTCGTCCGATCGGAATCATTCGTCGAAAGCTCCAGCCCTAAAGCCAGATAAGGGACATTAAAAAAGGCATAGGCGGTAAAGTAGAGGATTGAGATGACTAAAAAGAAAGACAGCAACCCTTCATGACCCCATCCTCGAGGAGGCATCCACATCACGGCCGCCAAAATCGATGCGGCAATCACGCCGCCAACAATAAAAGGACGTCGTCTTCCCCATCTCGTTCTTATATTATCCGAGAGATTACCAATCAAAGGATCCGTGAAGGCCTCCCAGATCCGCGGAAGGGCGATCGCAATCCCGAGCCATGTCGCCGGAACCCCGTACTCGACATTATAAATCATCATCGCGAAGGTGCCGATTAAATTATTCATGATCACATCGGGAACATAGCCGATCCCATAAAAGAATTTGGTCCAAAACGAAAGAGATTCCGTTGAGACCTCAGGGAGTGACTCTTTTGCGGGGGTCGTACGATTCATGAAGATTCCTTGGCTTTTTTTATGCTAAATATAGAAGTTGTTTAACCTTGTGAACCCCTATAAAATCGCATAGGCGTCAAGATAAGCGAAAGACACAAACAAAAATGAATCCAAAGAAATAGATTTATAGAGGGACGGAGAAACACGAAGGTGAAAACTTTTTTTAATAGGGAACTCAGGAAAAAAGGAAAAAATATTCCTGATTTCCTGCTTTCCCTATTAAATTGTATTTTTCTCATAAATTTTTAGTGATCAAAATCGTTTTCACTTGAAAGGGCTTCAAGTCGATCCCCTCCGAAGAGATCTCTCCCCTTGGTCGCTCCATCAGATCGGTTTCACAGACTTCGCTCCCATTTCCATCCCATTGGAAGCGACTGTTTCTTCCCTCGACTTCTACCACGCGAACCACAATTCCCTTTCCTGATTCCGCACGTTTGACCGCGTCGACTGAAATTCCCTTTCCTTCGATGGTCATCCATGGTTTTAATCCGGAGCCATCGCGTCCCTCAAAAAGCAGAGGAGTAACATTGAGTTGCGCCGCCTCAGCGACCACGCAGGAAAACTCACCTTCATTCCGTAGCGGGAGATAGGAGTAGGTGAATCGATGATTGCCCAAGTCCGCTGAGTGATCCGGATATGTGGGAGCACGTAACAGGGCCAGCTCCATTAAATTGCCTTCCAATCGAACCCCATATTTGGAGTCATTGAGAAGAGCCGCTCCTCCCGAACGATCCAACAGACAAGCATAACGATGACAGGGAACTTCGAAACGTCCTTTCTCAAAAGCGGTATTTAAATGCGTCGCCCGATCATAGAACCCATGCTGAATTTCACAGCGTGCGGTGGCATGATGAACATTGGCATCAAAAGCGACTCGAAGCATCTTATGACGCTCCGACCACTCGACCTCGGTTTCAAAATCGACCCGGCGGGAATCACTTTCCAAAATACACCGTTGATGAATTGTCGAATTTCCAATTTTTAATTGAAAGACAAGAACACTCCGAACAGGCCCCGTCCACCCTTCCCAATTTCCGCTGGAAACCGCCGTTTCTATCCGCTCCTTTTTGTAGTGCGGATCGATATCCCAAGCGTCGAAATCAATGGGGCGATCGATATAAAGATTGAATCGATTGCCGACTCCATCCCGAGGGAGCATCTCCCGTTTTAATTCCTTGTCATAGACCGAAATTAAATTTCCATCCCGATTAAAAGTACAGCGAAGATGGCAGTTCTCTAAAGCCGGCTCCGTAAGAGGGAGGGTCGTCGGAACTTCATCAGAAACAGAAAGCGAGGTAAACCCAAACGGTTTGAGTTCAATTTTGGAAATGATTTTTCCATCCGGCTCCCGTTGTGCTCGTCGCTCAGCGCCTTCAACGTTTAAAGCATACGTTAGACTTTGGATTCCCTTCCACATCCCAATAAGAGAATTGAATGCCGTCACTTTTCCCTCATGACGTGGAAGTTGTTCACTGAATTCTGTAATCAAAGCTTTTGCCTTCTCTGAGATCCAAGCATACTTTTCATGAGCCTCCCGAATCACCTCAGGGATCCCTGATCCCGGAAGAATATCATGAAATTGATTTAAAAGGAGGTACTGCCACATCTTTCTAAATTCATCCCTGGGATATGATTTCTCCGGAAGATAACAATAAAGATGCTCTAATTGCGTTAAGAGGATTTCAAGTTTTCGATTTTGCTTCTTAAGCTCTGCCTGAGTCGTATAGGTTCCCCGATGGCCTTCGACGTAAAGATCCCCCCGAATCGTTTCCAACTCTTCCCGCTTTTTTTCAAACTGCTCAAATACCTCGACCGATTTTCCAAAGCGAACACGGGGAACCCCCTCAAGTGAACTCATCCGATTCGCCCTTTCCAACATCTCCTCCATCGGGCCTCCCCCTCCATCCCCAATTCCACAGGTATAGACAAATTGATCGAAAATCCCTTTTTCCGCGAATCCATTTTCCGCCTTAATCAAATCCTCTACCCTCATTCTTCCATTATAATCACGGGCCTGTGGCAGAAGATGGACAAGGACCTCCGATCCATCATTTCCCTCCCAACGAAAGGTCGTCCTCGAAAATACTGTGAAACGACTCCACTGTGGTTTTTTCGTCAGTAAATAATCGATTCCTGATTCCTTCAAAATCTGAGGAAGTGCCGCCGAGAGTCCGAAGATATCCGGCAACCAAGCCACGGAACACTCCTGTCCGAATTCGCGAAGAAAAAATTCACGGCCATAAAGCAACTGACGGATGAGCGACTCCCCGGAAGGGAGATTGGTATCGGGCTCAATCCACATTCCGCCCTGAAGATCCCAGGAGCCGCTCTGAACCCGATCCTTCACTTTTTGGTAAACTTCAGGATAGTGCTCTTTGACCATTTCATAGTGTTGGGCCGAAGAGGCGCCGAAAATATAGCCGGGATACTTTTCCATGAGCTCGATCTGACTTGCAAAGGTTCGTCCACATTTCCCGATCGAATCCTCGACCGTCCAGAGCCATCCCGTATCAATGTGAGCATGACCGATCGTCACCGCTTCAAGACTGGAAGGAACCGCCTTCATTTGTAAAAGAGGAGCCAGAGTCCTGCGAGCCTCAGCGGAGCGAGCAGGATCATCCTGCCAGGAGAAGAGCGCCTTCATCAGAGTCTGGATGATTTTCGAACGACGGGTCGAATGGGCGGGAGAGCCATGAATAATCCCCATCAAAACATCCAGATCGTGAAATAACGCCTGTACCTCAGTTTGAGGAACCGAAAGCGAAGCGCGATTGACCCGAGCAGGGTGATAGCCATGCCGACGTTCATCCTGAGGGAGGGGATCTTCGGGACGTTCCAGCCCGACAATCGAACTCGCCCACGCCTGCACTAAAATCTCAACTTTTTCTCCCCCCTCACAGGAGGGGTACAACGGAATGTGATCGACCTCACAATGAACGTCGAAAGCACTCCCCGCCGTCAGTCGTCGAACAAGCAGTCCTTTAGCATCAAAAACAGAGATCTCCCCATCCAGATGAATCCGGGCATCAACAGGAAGGCCTGACCATTCTTGGGGAATTTCCCCTTTGAACCGAAACCATGCGTAGTCCCCCCCCTTACTCCACTGCTCCTGAAGGGAAATGGAATGAAACTTTTTTGAAGAGGAGATCAAAGAGAGATCGTCCATCTCCTGACGAGAAGTAATCAACGCAATCTCAATCTCTAAGGGGGAGGTCTTTAAGTAAAAGAGGCTTCGAAGCTGTTTCATCCAGCGATCAAGTCGCTCCAAATTCCATTGCTCATCCGTCAGAAAAAATTCACGATGCGGCTCTCCCATGGGTAACTTCATATTTCCTCTCTTCCCTTTTTTGTCATGATTCATTAATTTAGCATATCGCCATTAAATTACAAGCGTTTGCAATTAAAAGGATTGAGTTTCTGACTTAGTGGGCTTAAAATACAACCGCTATGAATAAAATTACTCTCATTGATGTTGCCCGTTTTTGTCATGTGGACATCTCCACCGCATCACGGGCGCTACGCTCCGATCCCCGAGTAAAATCAAAAACCCAGGAGCTTGTCAAAAAAGCCGCAAACCGATTGGGGTATCGGCCCAATCTTCTCGCCAAAAGTCTTGCGGGCGGAAAAACCAATACCTTATGGGTCATCCTCCCCTCGATCGATTCCATCGTCGATGCCAAACTCGTTCACGAGATCAGTCGTTACGCCAATTCTCTGGATTACTCCCTCTTTGCCGCATTTCACGACTCTGAGGAATTTGGAGTATCCAAAGGAAATCCGATCGACCACTACGTAAAAATTGTTGACTCCGCCTGCCAGGGCCTTGTCGATGGGGCAATCGTTCTTCCGCGTCGATTCGCCGATGATTCGGATATTTTAAACACCTTTGTCAAAAATGAATTCCCCTTTGTCTTCGTTGATAACTATCTGGAGGGTGTTCCAACCTCGGTTGCGATGACCGATCAGAAACAGGCCACGGAAAGCTTGATCCAACACTGTCTGCAGGCAGGAGCCAAAGAGTTCATCCTTCTTTTTGGAAACGACACTAATCCCGTGGAGTCGCGGCGCCTAACCTCTTCTCGCGATTATCTGATTCGCCAACGAATTCCCTTCACGGAGATCTGCGAAATCCAAAAAACGTGGAAACCGAAAAAAAAGGGTTCCCCCGCCCTGGCCGTCCTCGGTTCTTCACAAGCGATCTTTCATACCTATCTTGCTGAACACTTCTCACCATTTCTTCAACATAAACTCGTTTTTGGGGTCTTTGATGAGTGGATCGGAGAACCGTCCCCCGCCCAAAAAGTTTTTGTCGGAATTCAAAACAGTGAAAAGTTGGCAAAGGAGGCCGTCGATCTTTTGATTAAAAAAATCCAAAGAAAGAACAAATCCCCAAAAGAGATCAAACGAATCCCCTTGGTCGAATGTCGCGCCATTCTCCCCTCCATTCGGTGCTAATTCACCATAGCATGTAAGTTCCTCATAAGGAAAATGATATGCAATTCACGATGACCTCCTGTTGAAATCCTCATTAATTTCGCTGACTCGCTGCGCCGCGGCGGGAAACTGTGACTTTCAAATTCCGTTCATCTGTATTTTATCGATAGAATAAGTTGTCTTTGCTCTCATTTTTGCCCTTGCACTCAACCTCAACGCAAATTATCTTAAAGGCATGAGTATCGCAGAGATTAGACAACTGCCTCAAAAGGAGAAATTCCTCATCATGGAGGCTCTCTGGTCTGATTTGATTTCCCCAGAAGAAAATTTTGAAGCCCCATCATGGCACGCCCTCGAACTCCAAAAAACGGAGCAGGAGTTAAAACAAGGTCTTATCCAATCCATGGATTGGGACCTCGCCAAAAAGAACCTCTTGAAACGTTTTGAGTGAAAATTCGAATCCTTTCTCCCGCCATTGAAGATCTGGCTCATGGGAGAATTTTCTACGAAAAGCAAAGCCTCGGCCTCGGGAGTTATTTCTTTACCAGCCTCTTCTCTGAAATCGACTCCCTTATTTTATATGCAGGAATCCATCCGATACGGTCAGGTCATCATCGCCTTTTAGCAAAGCGATTTCCGTACGCAATCTACTATAAAATTCATCGCCAAGAAATTCTTATTCACCGTGTTCTCGATTGCCGCCGTGATCCCCAATGGATTTTAAACGAATTAGGCTAACAGTTTCTAAAACTCCTCTTTTTGCCTCACCCCACTTTTAACAAAAACGAAATGTCTCAAAAAAACCGCAGCCAATTCACCAAAGAGCAAAAAGAGTGACCCTAACCATCTCCAATTGGAACCAAATCACCGAATGGCTCCAAGAGGTCAAATCCTTCAGGGAAAGCCTCCCTCCAGAGACGCTTTTCTCCTTAAAGGGGCGAAATCCAGCCATAAATCCCTCCTCTCAAAGAGAGCCTTATAGGTCTAAAACCAAGATAGAAAGCCCCACTTCACCTACTATCCAAATAACCGTTTAATTGAAAATGGTTGAAACTTTGAAGAAACCTTTTCGATACTCTCTTTTTCGCTGTTACCTGCATCAATAAGAGAAAAAACCTGATTAATACCGTTCAGCAAAGCGATCTGAGAATACTTGCGAGACTGTAACGTAACATACCCAAGATCAAAGAAAACCGTTCCTACTTCATTGTTTTTCTTCACTCGATGTTCAGAAAGATCCCCTCCATTAGATATATTACTTTTATGGTAATAACGTATGTAAACCTCACTCTCATTCCAAGTGTAGGTTCCATTCCCGAAAATCGCGTCAATTGAAGCCGCCTGCAACGGTGTGGAAAGAAAGCAATATTCTTTTTTAATAACAAATGGGTTATTTTTTGAACCAATTCCATCTACATAATTTTTATAGTTTTCAATTAAGTACAAAAAAAGTTTTTGTTTCCCATCCAATTTCTTTTCAACGCTCATATTTTTCTCCTCCACAGATCCTTCATTATTGGTGGAACGTATATCGCTATATGCCTTTAAAGCACATTGCATCTTAACAACGGCTGAAATCAAATTTGACCATACTTCATCTGTAAATGATTTAGAGATCGATTTTTCCGAACCGTGAATTGCAGCTTCTAAATCTATTTCCTCTCCTTTCGCCCATTTTTCCCGCAATGAGAGTCCAATGAAATAATTTATTGTTGAAGCCTCTTCTAAAGTTATTTGAGAATCAGAAACATCTCTAAGGGATTGAAAATATTTACTGCGGATCTCTTCGTTTTCAGGGAAACAAGCTAGAGTTTTTTTCGCCATAATCTTCTCGCATTTTGCAGAATCTTCATCGAGATGAGCTCGTAAAAATTCCTTTCCTAAAAAAAGCATTTCCTCGGATTTAATAATATATTCAGGCTTTATTGTAATCCTAAAATCGCTCCCATTTTTCAGAACTTCTTCTGGTATATTGATATTAAGACGCCTCATTTTATGCTCCATTGTATGTTCACACAGATTTTTCTATAATCCAATCTACCAATCCGAGCCTAATCACCTTCTCTGCAATTTGATCCTCAAACCAAAACTCCACGGTAAAGTGCTTATCGTCGGGCTTAAATCTCAGATTCATTACCTTCAAATCAGACTTCGGCTGATGAACGATGTAAAAGAAAGTTTTGATCTTCTCGAACTCATCCATCTGATCCAAGTCGGATTCAAAATCAGCCTTGGATGCCATTGATTTCACCTGAACAGCCGAAAAATCGTCCGTGATAGGATTGGAAACCTGAAAGTCGATAGTTTTAAGACTCCCTCCGAGCTCTCCAGAGCGAAATAATCCAGATTGCCTAAAGATGAGGTCGATGAGGATCTCGAAGTCTCTCCAATGAAGCTGGAGGATTAGGGGCTTGATTCGCTGAATGAGTGCTTTTTTAGCTTCCTTCAAAGCGATCAACTCCTGAGAGGTATTCCCTTCGATGATATTTTCAATCAATTGATGTCGATAATCCTTAATCCTGCAAATCGTTCCCCTAAACCCCCGAACCATCTCGATTGATCCCGGAACAGGATTATAGTTTTGATTTTGCAGATTAACACTCTTCCAGCCAATACAGGATCGAGTTTTGCGTCCTTGGACATCATCGAAGAGCGTTTTTCCATTGATTCTAGTCCAATACATCTGGTTACCCGAAAAAGTGATCCAGAGATCCTTTTCGTCCGATTCACAGAAAGCCGCAATTTGATTGGAGTGAGAGGTCGCCGCCCCCTGTGTTGCTCCATTGACAATGTACCATCCTTTAATCTCCTCCCATTTTCTCTCTTTAATCAGAGCTGGGGGAACATTTCGGTAGTCCAAAATTATAATACTTTGGGACTCCGCTTCTTGAAAATACCCTCCACCTTTGCCCAACTTGACATAGTAAATCGCCATAGCTTAGATAGAGCATTGGTGCGGCGTTAGTCCAGTAGCATTTATGCTCCCTTAGGGAGGTGGATAAGGAATTCCTCAAATCTTTGGGACTGAGCCTAAAAAAGGCACGGCAAGAGATGGGCTTTACCCAAGAATGTTTAGCGGAAATGGTCGGGATTCATTGGAAGACGTTGGGCTATATCGAATCAGGAAAACGGGACTTCAGCGTTCTCACTTTATCTAAATTGATCGAATGCCTGAAACGAACCCCATCAGAGATCATCGTTAAATTGCCGAAAACAGACTCCAGAGCCTTGAAAACGATTGCCAAGGCAAAAGCCCGCCAAAGAAAACCTCGGACGCTCCAATAAGCGTTTTTTAAGCCATCTGCGTAATACGATAAGGCTATTCCTTTTTTGCTCTTTTACATGAGAGCTAAAATATTGAATATGAGCTACTTACAACCTGAGAGGCTCTGCTCTTTCAAAACAACAAAAAACAAACTCTAACAAACTTTTTAAGACAATATAAAAAACTTAAATTTCACTCTTTTTTGAGATTAAATCAAACTCAGAGCTATCTAAAAGCTATAATGGAAAATTGATTTAACCCTTCTTCAATTGCTGATCGTCATAACGAGCCGATTCAATTCGATAGTCAGTCGGTACGCTCTCCAGATGAGGAAACTTTATCCAATACTGGCCTCCAAATATCTTGAGCATAGCCCAATGCCACGCCTCATCATGAAACACAAGCCCTCGAAGTTCTCCAACATCTGCGGGTTCATAATAATAGAATTCCTCCGCAAGTTTTTTGGCATCGTCCTCTGATGATTTACCGTAAGCAACAAAACACCACGCAAACATATGCCTCTCGTGATGGAGATATTGAATATATTCGCTCTCCTTCCAATTGGATTGATTATTTAAACTCATTTAAATTTCCAAAATTACACTTGTTCATAAAATTCACTGATTTTCTTGAAAACCAAACCATCACCTTCTGCGATAACTGACCTTATCTGCCCGATATATTTCCCCTCTTTAAAGAAGGCAAGACATCCATCCCCTTTAAATGAAATATCAGGAACACCTAAAGCGCAAACTTCTGCTGCAAGATAAACAAGATCCTCCTCAAATACTCCAAAATAGAAATGAACATCTTGTTGGCTAGCTTGGAAATGAGTCTCTATATTTTCTACCAACTCTTTGCTTTCTCTGCAATACCGAGACCATGGAGAGTGCAAAAAAAGAAGCCCGTATTTTCTTCGTAAGAACTCTCTCAAACTCTCTTTATTAGTAATCTCAATCATCTTATTTAATTGTGTGACATGAATCTTACCCATTCAAATATATTCTCCATCCATATCTTTCGATAATTTTGGTCTTTTCTTAAATTGAACGTTGACGTATATTTTAATTAAAGTAAGATAACATAACGATGGAAACCGAAAATAGCCTTCGAGCGAATGACCTTTTAAAGATCGCTGGACTCACGTATCGCCAATTAAATGATTGGGACGAGCGAGCGGGCATATTATCCTCCGATCGTTCCTCTAAAGCGGGCTGGAGGCGTTTTACGGGTGACGAAGCCCTTGCTCTTTGCATTTGCGCCAAGCTACGGAATCAATTCTCCATTCCCCTTGAAAAGCTTCACCCTGTCCTGAAATGGCTTCTCGGAAAAACAGAGGATAATGCTCTTCAAAAAATGAAAAAAGAAGCGGATCGGTACATTCGGAATGCGGAAAAACAGCATCACACATTTTTGAACCTTGATGAAGAGTCCCTTCAAAAAGCACTGAAGGACGAGTCCAATCGACTCCTTCTTAGTGAGTACCGATTTGCCAAGATCAAATCCCTAGCCAACCTTCCTGTACGCTATGCCTATGCCTTAGTGAATGTTGGGACAAAGATTAATCTTGTTACCGATTTTAATGAGATTTTCAGGATTTATACCTTTGATCAAACCCATTTATTGATTTCGTTTGATCTTCATAATCCCCTGATTGTTCTTCCTTTGAGTCCGATTATTACCGAATTCAAGAAGGTCTTGGAAACCAAGACACCCAAACCCGATTTCTCTGAAAAGGCGTCAGAAGGTTCTGAGCCTAAAACGAAAGTAAACCCTCGTCGTTCCGCAAACCGAAAATTGAAGATCGTGAGTCACCAGGGCAAAAGCCCTCCTGAACTTAATGTTATCTCTTCAAGAAATTCGGGAAATCCTTAATAATCCAGATTTAGATGACACAGAAATCTCTGCACTAAGAGATGACGCTTATCTTCTGGCGAATGTTTTTATTGATATGTTTATTGAAAATAAAAAAAAATCCAAACGGGCGACTGAGCCCGCAGCATTCGATCAAAAAAACACTTTTAAAGATGAAACCCCCTTTAATTCCCTCCGTTAAAAATAAAGCCGTCATTTACTGCCGTGTTTCTACGAAAGATCAGGTTGAAAATAACAGCCTCGAATCTCAAGAAAAAGAGTGCCGGAAGTATTGCGTTGCTCATGAGCTAGATATTGTCGAAGTATTTGTTGAGCCTGGAGAAAGCGCCAAAACAGTTAATCGTCACGAGTTTCAGAGGATGCTTGGTTTTTGTCAAAAAAATAAAGGTCGAATCTCGCATCTTATTACTTACAGCACGAGTAGGTTTAGTCGAAATAACGATGATTACTACGCAGTTAAGGCATATCTCACTAAAATGGGCATCGTCTTAAGATGTACTTCTGAGCCATTTGATGAAACTCCTCAAGGTAAATTTATGGCAGGAGTTTATGCTTTAACGTCACAGCTCGATAATGATTTAAAATCCGTGAGGACGATCGATACAATGAATGAAGCCCGAGCCAAAGGACATTGGCTTTCTAAACCTCCCTTAGGATATCGAGCTGGAGATAAAAATTTCGGTGCAAGTCTAATTCCCGATCCCGAAAGAGCAGAGCATGTTCAAAAAGCTTTTTCAATGATGGCCACTGGAATATTTTCAATCCAAGAGGTGCTTAAAAAATTAAATCTTGAGGGATTTAAAACCCGTGGAGGAAAACCTGTTTCCATTCAGACATTTCGCCAACTTCTAAGGAAAAAAGCCTACATAGGAAAAATTGTCTCACAGCGAACCTCTGATATTTTTCAAGGAGACTTTATTCCTCTTATTGACGAAAACCCTTTCTTCCGAGTTCAAGAGATTTTAGATGGAAAAACAAAACTCGTTAAAACATATCAAAAAATAAACCCTGACTTTCCCTTGCGAAACTTTGTGATCTGCGCGCACTGTCAAAAAGGCTTCTCAGGAAGCCACTCCAAGGGAAGAAACAGCTCCTATGCGTACTATACACCCGTTTGTCGTTGCTCTGGAGGAAATTCACCGAGTATCCGCAAAGAACGATTAGAGAGCGACTTCTTCGCAGAACTCGAATTTTTAAAGCCAAAACAGCATCTCTTTCAAATGGTCAATAAGGTGATTCGGGACGCCACAAAAATGAGACAAAAAGGAAATCTCGATCGAAAAACTACCCTCAAAAAGAAAATGGATGATCTTCGTAAAAAACGAATGACTCTTGATGAGCGGTTTGCGTTTGAAAAAGCCATCGATCAAGAAACATACGACCGTTTAAAAATTCAGATTCAAAATGATGAAGGGGAGATAAAGGCTGCACTCTATGAAATCGAGAGCGAGCTTTTCCATCCTGATGAGGTAATTCAATTCGCAGAAGTGGCGATGACAAATGCAGCAAGCCTCTGGAAGGATCTTCCCATGCCGCATAAACATCGCTTCCAATACCTTCTTTTTCCCCGTGGAGTCGAATATTCGGATGGGAAATTAAAAACCGCTGATAAAAGCCTCATCTTCAGTCTCTTAGAAAAGAAAAATGAGAGCGAAGATGGTTTGGTGACCCTAACGGGACTCGAACCCGTGCGTCAGCCTTGAGAGGGCTGTGTCCTAACCGACTAGACGATAGGGCCTTTTGTGGAATCCACAGATATATCGAAAAACGAAATCCCTGCAATCGAAATAATTACTCACCTTTATTCCTCTACTCGATCATTGTCTGGAGTTGCCCATTGAATTTGTTTGTGTCCATCAGCTGACCATGCGCATCAACCTAAGGAATTCATTCAAAGGCATTTTCTCACACGAAGGCGCGAAGAACACGAAGTGAGAAATAGAAAGACTCTTCGAGGTGATTCACCTGTTTTTAAAAAGCTCTCGAAAGCTCGTTTTCGAGAGCTTTTTAAAAATAGGGAGGAGGCTCGCAAGAGCCGTGGTCAGAACAAGGGGTAGGGAGGCATTTAACTTCGTGTCGTTGTGCCTTCGTGTGAGACAAGGTTTTTTTGAAAGTTCGCCCCATAATAAAGAGCCTTAAGTTGACGCCCATGGTCAGCTGACGGATCGTGGCTTCGTGTGAAAATGGTTTTAAATCTATTTTGGACACTAGCAGTGTGATTTATCCGAACGGATAGGGTTTGCTTTTCGATTTAAATTTTGGGTTAATTCCTCCATGTCCTCTCGTAAAGAAAAGATCAACACTACTGGGGCGACTCCCTCTCTCGCCTTTAATGCTTTTGAAGCCCTCGCCTCGCTCGACACCTCCGCGCTTCCCCCAGGGGAATTTCGACCGATCCCCGCCAGTAAAACGGCGCCGGTCGATAAGCCGAAAAAAGGACGACTCATTTTACGCCGTGAAAAAAAGGATCGTGGCGGAAAAACGGTCGTTGTTGTTTACGGATTTGATCAACTCCCCGGATGGGGGTTCGATAAAATGGATGCCCTCTGCCGAGAGATCCGGAAGAAGATCGGATGCGGGGGGACCGTTGAGGGAAAAGAGATCATGATCCAAGGAGATCAGGCGGCGAGAGTCGCCGAATATCTCGAAGCCCAAGGTTTTCGCGTCGATGGAGTCCGGTAAGCACGTGAGCCGCTAAGGGGAGCCTGATAGCTGGATAGCTGAATAGCGAAGGAAATACTGTCTTGAACCACGAATGGACACGAATGCGCACGAATTTAAAGACATTCAAAACAGGGCAGTTTCGCCCGGCGGCCGGAACAAATCCAAAGCCATGAGAAAAACAATCTTCACAAACGCGTTTGTAAGAGTCGTTTTTTTCATGGTTTGAATTCCGATTCTGATCGGAAATTTCCCTGTTTTGGGGTTGGGGATTAATATCAGTGTCGATAAGTGAAGATAAGCGGTTAAAAATTGCCTTTAACCCTAACGGTTAATTTCTTCCTTCCCCATCAGCCCCACAGTCTACGCTTAGTCCGCCGTAGTCCCGCAGTGCGGGACGAAGGTGGATCAGCCGATTAGCCTCTCTTTCTCTGCGTCTCAGCGACTCCGCGCGAGGCACTCCCCTGAATTTGAAATGGATTCAGCTATTCAGCTCACAGGCCTCTGAGAGGAACGATCCGTCAGTGGACGGACAGGAGAATAAGCGGGTAAAAAAAGGGGGGCGCCGCACACGCGACGCCCCGATGATGTTAGGTTACCGAAACCGTTCGAATAATCTATTTTGCGGCATATCCAATAACCGATTCATCACCATAATGACAAACCACTTTATTGACTGTTCCCTTAGAGAAAAAATTCACCCATTGCTCCGGTTTATTCCCCGATAACCACATCGGCTGTTTCAACCGATTATCCATTCCATAGTAACGACCTTTCTCATCTTTGTAGACAACAAAGGCGTGACGTCCTTGAGTACGATTTTCATCTTTCCACTCGTAAATAATAAAATGAGCCTCATGACCATTCTTCGCCATTTTTCCAAAAAGATCTTTCGAATAATTTAAACAGGTAAACCATCCCCCTTTTCCCTTAACATCGGTCGATATCGCCGTTTCCCAAGCACTCTCAGCATTCAATACCCCAGTGATCAGCAACCCCACCATCAGTAATCCTTTAATCATCTTCATACGAAAAGAGCTGCTTACCCCATGCCAAAAGATTTCCTTTGTTCGTTAAGTACTTGCTATCAATAAGATGTAATTATTTTTAATTTATTTAATGTTATATTTATACTGACATTTGGAACTAAATCTGATAAGAAACTTACCAGTTAGGAACATAAACTATCCCTTGTGAACCATTCTCAGTATAAAATATTGGTCATTGAAGATGATCCGCTCGAATCGGCGCTTTTCCACAAGCTGCTGACCCAGAAAAATTTTCAAGCCACTCTCCTTTCGGAGGCTGAATCGGGAAAGAAACTGGCGCTTGAGCAGCATTTCGATCTTATTATCACCGACTTTCATCTCCCCGGAATGAGTGGGCTCGATTTTATTCGGCAGGTTCATCCCCATCGCTCGCACCTTCCGATTATTTTAATGACTGCCGATGGAACTGTAGATCTTGCGATCGAAGCGACCAAATGTGGCGCCTTTGACTATCTTCTAAAGCCGTTCGATCCTCCGACTTTTTTTGAGACTATCGAGAAGGCCTTGAAGGCCTCTCGCTTCATGCATGAAAAGGTGACCATTGGGGAGACCTCGACCTTAAACTCTGGCCCCGTGATGCTGGGACGCTGCCGTGCCATGCAAGAGATCTACAAAGAGATCGGACGCGTGGCCGCTCTTCCGGTCACTGTTTTAATCCGCGGAGAGACGGGAACCGGAAAAGAACTGATCGCCCGCGCGATCTATCAACATAGCGATCGAAGCACGAAACCGTTTATTGCGGTGAATTGTGCCGCGATTCCAGAAACCTTGCTCGAGGCGGAACTTTTTGGCGCTGAAAAAGGGGCTTATACAGGAGCTCATGCGCTGCGAATTGGACGATTTGAGCAGGCCCATGGGGGAACGATATTTCTCGATGAGGTCGGAGAGATCTCCTTAAGCACCCAGGCGAAGCTGCTCCGGGTTCTTCAAGAGCGGAAGGTTCAAAGAATTGGGGGAAGCGAGGAGATTGCCATCGATGTTCGCCTGATTGCTGCCACCAATCGTAACCTTGAAAAAGCGATTGCCGAACGCCATTTTCGCGAAGATCTTTTCTATCGACTCAGCGTCATGGCCTTACGAGTTCCGACCCTTCGCGATCGTCGGGAGGATATCCCCCAAATCGCTCGTCATTTTCTCAAAAGATATGCCCATGAGTTTGGAATTGACTCCCCCTCGATCTCTGAGGAATCGATTGAATTCTTGAAGAACCATCCGTGGCCAGGAAATATTCGTCAATTGGAGAACACCATTCGCAAAGCGCTCTTAGAGGCGCGATCGTTTACGGTTCAGCCCCATCATCTCCATATTCCCAGTGAAAAAGAGCAGAGCAGCCCCTCCGTTGAAACAAAGCCAAGCCCCACATTCTCCTTGATCGAATCTCTCCTTAAAGAATCGAGTGAAAAACCGGAAGGGACCCTCTATCAAGAGGTCATCTCCGCGACTGAAAAAGAGCTCTTTGTTAAAGTCCTCGAAAAATTCGCGGGCAATCAGGCCAAGGCCTCTCGCCTACTCGGGATTTCGCGACTCACCCTTCGTCAGAAATTAATCCACTATCAAATCCATCCAAAATCAGAAAAGAATGAAGAGGATTGAGCGAAGTGAGAGGTTGCAGGACGCAACCCAAGAGGACTTAAGGCAGGTTATTCGTCGGGGCTTACGTTTTAGGGGCGAGCTTGACCATCTTAAAACGACTTATAAAAGAAAATCATGATCCCATTCTCCATCCAATACCGCCTGTCTCTTCTTTCCGCTTCGCGCCTGCTGCTGTCAGCCTTTCTGTTGCTAATCGGTCTTGGTAGCCAGGTCGTAGCGAAATCCACTGGCGCGGAGGACTTCGCCTTTCCTCCGAAGAATAGTTGGATCTTCGTGGCAGGTCTGGTGGAGTGGCAGGACGTCGAAAGCCTGGATAGTTTCCCCAAAGAGAACCGCCAGGACGATGCAATGGTGGAAACCTTCCGAAAGGCCGGGGTGCCGACCAATCACATCGTCCACATCCAGGACAAGAAGGCCTCTCTGGAGCATTTGAAGGAAGCCTTGACCTCCCTGCTGGAGCGCATCCCGGAAGACGGCGTACTGCTTTTCTACTACGAAGGCCACGGCTATGTGGACAAGGTCAACGGCAAAAACGACGTGTTCTTCGCCCCCTGGGACGCCTCCGAGAAAATCGGCGGTTGGAGTATGCGCGGCGTGGTGGAGCAGATCTATGCCAAATTCAAGGGACGGCGCGTTCTGCTGCTGGCCGACTGCTGCAACTCCGGTGCCATGGTCGAGGCCGCGCGGCAACTGGCGAAGTCACATCCGGATGGATACAAAAAAGAGAGGAATACAAAATATAGCGTAGATTGAGATTTTATTTGTTTTTATGTAAATAATATAGAAATATCGCTTTTTTTGATTTTATCTATCGACATTTCGATTCATTTTTTTTATCAAGGGATAAGACTTATGACTTATTCTATTGTCCTTTATCTCTTCTTTGTCCTTTCTTTGTTCTCCCAAGCGACGGGGGAGGCACCTGCTCCGCAAAACTTTGATGTTTCTGAGTTTATAAAAATCAATACCAATCAACGCTCGGAAATCGGACTTACGGGAGGACGAGTGATTGTTCACGGAATTTTGACCTCTGTGGGAATGAGTTACTGTACGATTCAAGATCCCCATTCCTTCCAAAGCATCACCTGCGGATTTGATTCTTCAATCCGTGCTGAATATTACTCCCAACGCCCTGGAAACTCAATCGCTCTCATCGGAATACCGGTCGTTGGCTCCACGGGACTCACTCTTTCTGATGCACGAGTTTATGATCCAAACCGTCCGACTTTAACTCAGCAGCCGAAGCTGATCAATGCGGTCATGGAAAGCACCAATATTCCTGTAAGTGCAGGAGCTCGAGAGTCTGGCGCTCCGAGTTCTAATCCAGGAGCTTCCGCTGACCCCTCTGCAAAGGCCTCCGTAGGAGTCACGCCGTTAGAGGCAGCCCCTCAGTTTATTCGCCGTGCCGTTCCTCGTCGTGAAGGGGTGGGGCGAAGTGCGAGTCTCTATGTGGGAGGTAATTTCGCGCAAAACGGAGATGGCAGTGCCTCTTTTCCGATTAGCACAGGAGTCGGTTTTTCGGGGGCGAACTCACTGGATACAAAAGCGCAAGGGGGAATGATGATCGGAGCGAAATACTCCTATACGATGGCTCTCAAAAATAATGATGGGGATACGCAATCGATTCTTCCTGGATTTGAAGGGGAGTTGTTGTATTCGAACTTTAACTATCGAGGAAACATTTCAAACACTTCAGGAACCTCTGCTGAATATCGTTCCGATTTCGATGTTTTTGCACTGCTGGGCAACGGAACCCTCAAGTTTAATCTCGCTCCCTTTTATCCTTATATCGGCATTGGGGCTGGCTTTGCCTATATCTCTGCGCAAAACGCCCAACTCTCAACGAATGTGGTAACGGGCTCCCAAAGGCTTCGCGATACCGATGACGTGGCACTTGCTGGCCAGGGTTTTATGGGGCTGGAGTATATTCTCTCTAAAGAGTGGGCCTTATTCGGGGAATACAAATACTTACACCTTCAAGATCTTAATTTTGATCATAGCTCGACTTTGATTGATTTCGATTTCCTCGGCCTTCACACCTTTAATATCGGAGTTCGGAATTACTTTTAAAGAGACCGTTATGGGGCTTTTTGAGAAGAAACCTTCTTGTGAAACAACCCATCTGAATGAGCTTCAAGAAAAAATCGGCTATACTTTTTTGCATCCAGAGATTCTCCTTCAGGCGTTGACCCATCCCTCGTTCGGATTTGAAAAACGAAGCCGATTTGAAGACAATCAACGTCTTGAATTTCTCGGAGATGCCGTCCTTCAGCTCGTGATCACCGAAAAACTTTATCTCTCTTTCCCCAGCGACCCTGAAGGGGATCTCACGAAACTTCGCTCTCAACTCGTGAATCGAACTCAGATGCACCAATTAGCCCTCTCGCTCAATCTCGGTCAATTCTTAAGAATTGGAAAAGGAGAGGAAAAAAATGGGGGAAGAGAACGTCCCTCAAATCTTGCCGATGCGATGGAGGCGATTCTCGGAGCCCTTTATCGAGATGGCGGTTTTGATGCCGCAAAAAAGGTGATCGGAAAACTTTTAGATTCAGCGATTCGCGCCCAAAAGACCCACCCCTTTTCCGACAACGCCAAAGGGGATCTCCAAGAAAAACTGCAGGCCGTTGCTGGAGAAAGCCCCCAATATCTCTGTATTTCGGAAGAGGGACCTTCCCATGCCCGTTTTTATACCATTCAAGTTCACTGGCGCGGAAAGATCCTCGCCACGGGAACTGGATCGAATAAAAAGCAGGCCGAGATGAATGCCGCAAAAGAGGCCCTGCAACAGATTGAGGAAAACCTCCTCCCCCCCACTCAGGGCTAATTCACCATAGCATGTAAGTTCCTCATAAGGAAAATGATATGCAATCCATGTTGATTCGCTCGACTCCCGCCATTGCAAAACTTCGTTTTGGTTGTGCCCCGCTGCGCCCCCGCACCAAACTTTCCAGACTCCGTCTTTTCTGTCTATCGTCGCTCAAGCTCCTCTTGGTTTTCAGGTCACCTCCTGTGCCCCCCCTCATTTGCGGGATCATATTTTTCGTTCCGAAGAAAAATATTCGGAAAATCCCAAAAACAAAAAACAAATAAACTGTATTTTTAAAATTCATAAATCGGAATTCAATGCGATTGGAATACCAATTGCGAAGCAATAAACCATACAAACAGAGTCCAGACGTATGGCGCAGGGGAATAGGGGCGCAATGGGGTAGAGACTATTTTCATTGAGGAATGTGGGCTTGGTTTCGGTCTTTGACCGATTTATGGGTAAGAAGAATAGTTGTGAATTCTCTAATCTAAGTTAGGGTTATTGCTTAGCTCTCAATTGTATTAAAAGATACATTTAGAGTTGCACCGTTAAAAGTTTATAGCCTATATTCAAACTAAATATGGAAACCCAGCCCGATCAATCTCTTGCCTCGCACAAATTGGCGGCTGAGATCAAAATCTCTCAAAGGACGTTGAGAAATCAGCCTGAAGCCCCAGAGGAGGAGCCTGAGCTCTTTTATTTAAGTGAAAAGATCGATCAATACCTCATTCGACTCGGTTATTCCAATGCCCATGTCTTGGGAATCGTAGTCAATCTTCTGACCGTCGGTAAGGTTCGTGTTGAATTTCGTCATTATGTAGAGCGTTTGGAGCTCGTGGATCCTGCCGATAAGACGACCCGCGGGATTGCCGTCGATATTTTTGATCGTTTCCTGCTTGAAAGAAAGGGTCGTAGCAATCAAGAACAGATCCTTGAATTCACTGGAAAAATAATCGTTCAGTCCCCTGAATCGCATCGGATGTAATTTTTTTGAATTACGATCTGTTCAAGTTCCAGAACTTCTCTACAGAAATGGGGCATGCGCGAAGTCGAAATCACCCCACAAGTCATCGAAAAACATGGTATTCGTCCTGACGAATACGACCGCATCTGCACAATCCTCGGTCGGAAGCCTAATTTTACAGAGCTCGGAATCTTTTCCGTCATGTGGAGCGAACACTGCTCCTACAAAAACTCTCGTCTCGAACTGAAGAAATTTCCGACCAGTGGCCCTAAGGTCATGGTTAAGGCCGGCGAGGAAAATGCAGGTGTTCTTGATATCGGGGATGGCTGGGCAATCTCTTTTAAAATCGAATCCCATAATCACCCCAGTGCCGTAGAGCCATTCCAAGGGGCTGCCACTGGTGTCGGCGGCATTATCCGTGATATTTTCACCATGGGGGCACGTCCTCTTTTCTCGATGAACTCACTGCGCTTCGGGGATATTCGCGGCGATTCTGAGCAAGCGAAAACAAATCGTCGCCTGTTCGCTGGGGTCGTCAGTGGAATCTCTCACTACGGAAATTGCATCGGAATTCCGACCATCGGTGGAGAGGTCTATTTCGACGACTCCTATAACGGTAATCCGCTCGTCAATGTGATGTGCCTTGGAATTCTCCAACATAGCCAAATTCGTAAAGGGGCGGCAAAAGGATCCGGGAATCCGGTCTTTTATGTCGGCGCACGCACGGGACGTGATGGTCTTGCCGGAGCGGCCTTCGCCTCTCGTGATCTCACTGAAGAATCCAAAGAAGATCGTCCAGCGGTTCAAGTCGGCGATCCGTTCATGGAAAAACTCCTTCTCGAAGCCTGTCTCGAACTTTTTGAAAAGCGGGAAGCGGTCATCGGCGTTCAGGATATGGGAGCCGCAGGGTTGACTTGTTCGACGTGCGAAACGGCGAGCCGCGGAGGAAGCGGAATCGAGATCGATCTTGCAAAAGTTCCGCAACGGGAAAGCGGCATGGTTCCTTATGAAACGATGCTTTCGGAATCTCAGGAGCGGATGCTCATCATTGCGAAAAAAGGGCATGAACGGGAGGTTTTAGAGGTTTTTGAAAAATGGGATCTTCCTGCTGCCGAAATCGGCATAGTCACCGATGATGGACTGATGCGAATCAAAGATCACGGCGTGACGGTCGCTGAAATTCCAGCCCGCTCTTTAACGGATGAAGGCCCGCTCTACGCTCGGGAAGCGAAACGTCCTGCAGGACAAGATAAGCTTCAACAATTTGAAATCGATTGGATTAAAGAGCCGACGGATTATCAATCGGCTCTCCCAAAACTTTTAGCAACCCCAAGTATCGCCTCGAAACGTTGGGTCTATCGTCAATACGATCATATGGTTCGCCTTGGAACCGTCGTCCTTCCGGGAAGTGACTCTGCGGTCATTCGGGTGAAAACAGGCGAGAGCTGGAAATATCTCGCCTCCTCCGTCGATTGCAACGCTCGTTACTGCCTCCTCGATCCTTATACGGGCGGGAAAATTGCCGTTGCGGAGTCGCTGCGCAATCTTGCGATGAGTGGCGCTACGGCGATCGGATTAACGGATAACTTGAATTTCGGAAATCCGTACAATCCTGAAATTTTCTGGCAACTGCAACAATCGGTGAACGGACTCGCAGAGGCTTGCCGATTCTTTGAAGTTCCCGTTACCGGGGGAAACGTCAGTCTTTACAATCAATCTCCTCAAGGAGCGATCGATCCGACTCCGACCGTCGGAACCGTCGGATTAATCCCCAACGAGAAGATGATCACCACCTCTTTCTTCAAACAGATGAACGACGTGATTATTCTCATCGGAGGATGGGGATGGGAAGTTGCGGGAACCTCTTATGCCCAAGAGCTCCACGGTCTAAAATGTGGATTCCCCCCCTCGATTGATCTTCCGACCGAAAAACGACTCCATGACGGGGTACGCTCTCTCATCCAAGCCGGAATTTGCCGCAGTGCTCATGATTTAAGTGATGGCGGTTTAGGAGTGGCCCTCGCCGAATCGATTGTCGGGGCCTCTGCTGGATTAGGGGCGTCGATCGAAATCTCGAATGATCAACGTCTGGATATCACTCTTTTTAATGAATCCCAAAGCCGAGCGATCGTGACCGTTCGACCCAACTCCGTAAAAGAGGCCTTCGATCTTTTGGAGAAACAAGGAGTCCCTGCTCAAATCATCGGGGCTGTCAGCTTCAAGCCGGAGCTCAGCTTTACGCTGGGGAGTCAAAAGGTTCTCTGGACACGAGCCGAATTAGAGTGCGCTTACGAGGGAAGTCTCCCAAGCTTAATGGGCGCCTCTTAACCGCGAAACGAGAATCATCATGAGCGATCCGATCAAACACGAATGTGGAGTGGCCTTTGTCCGACTGCTCAAACCGTTATCCTATTACTACGAAAAGTATAATACCCCGCTTTGGGGTCTTTATAAACTCTATCTCTTGATGGAGAAACAACACAATCGCGGCCAAGATGGTGCGGGGGTCGCCGCTGTAAAATTAAATGTGAAACCGGGATTTCCTTATATTTTTCGCGAACGACAAATGAAGAGCAATCCGCTGGATCGAATTTTCGACGGGATCTTCAAAAATTACAACAAACTCGTGAAAAGCGGGAAGGTTCACCCTGAGTTTGCGATGTCGGTCAAAGAGCACTTTGATTACGGCGCCGAGATCTATCTCGGGCATCTCCGCTATGGAACCTCGGGGGCTTATGCCCTTCACTCCTGCCATCCCTACTTTCGTCGAAGTAATTGGCCGACCAAAAATCTCGTTCTTGCCGGAAACTTCAATATTACCAATAACGACGATCTCAATCAAAACTTAGTCGAACACGGACAACATCCGATTTTTGATACCGATACCCAAACCCTTTTAGAGGAGATCGGATTTCATCTCGATCAACAACACGATCAACTCTATCGCGAGCATCGCGCCACGGGAATCAAGGGAGCGAAGATTTCAGAGACGATCAGCGATAAGCTTGATCTCGTAAAAATTATTCAAAGCGCCTCTCAAGATTGGGACGGCGGCTATTCGCTCGCTGGAATCGTCGGAAACGGCGATGCCTTTGCGATCCGCGATCCGAACGGAATTCGCCCTTTCCACTATTTCTGCAATGATGAAGTCATCGCTTTTGCCTCGGAGCGAGCCCCACTGATGACGGTTTTTGATCTCGAATTCGACCAAGTGCAAGAGGTCAAGCCCGGTCAAGTGATCGTTATTAAGAAAAATGGAACGATGATCAAAGATCAGTTTAAGCCGACAGGGACTCCGTTGCCTTGTAGCTTTGAGCGGATCTATTTTTCCCGCGGAAACGATCAAGAGATCTACAAGGAGCGTAAACAGCTCGGTGCCATTATGAGCGATCAGATCTTAAAAGAGATCGGAGCCGACTACAACAACACCGTTTTTAGTTTTATTCCAAATACCGCGGAAACCGCCTATTTTGGACTTCTCGCGGAGCTTCGTCTTCGTCGACGTCTCGACGTTCGCGATACTCTCCTGAAAGCATCGGCGGAAGGGAAGGTCACTCCAGAATTGATCGACGAATTGATTATGCATGGCTGGCCCCGGGCAGAAAAAGTCGCTCATAAAGATATTAAACTTCGGACCTTTATCAGTCAGGAAGATGGACGCAATCAACTGGCCTCGCACGTTTATGATATCTCTTATGGCACCGTCAGCTCCAACGATAATTTAGTCGTCGTCGATGACTCGATCGTTCGTGGGACCACCTTAAAGAACTCCGTCATCAAGATCCTCTCTCGCCTCAAACCGAAGAAGATCGTGATCGCCTCCACCGCCCCACAAATTCGTTATCCTGATTGCTATGGAATCGATATGTCGCAAATTGGAAAGTTCATCGCCTTTCAGGCCGCGGTCGCTTTGATTCAAGAGCGGGGACAAGGAGAGATCGTCAAAGAGGTCTATCAAGCCTGCTTAGAGCAATCGGACAAAGATCCTTCCGAGATGAAGAATCATGTGAAACGTATTTACGATTGCGTCACCGTCGAAGAGGTTTCCAAGAAGATTTCGCAGCTCGTGACCCCCAAGACTCCGGACTGGAATGGCGAAGTGATCATTCATTTTCAAACCGTTGAAAATCTTCACAAAGCCCTTCCCAAACATGGGGGGGATTGGTATTTCACTGGAAACTATCCGACCCCGGGGGGATATAAGGCACTCAATCAGGCCTATATTAATTATTACGAGAATTTGAATACTCGTAGTTATTAATCGTAAATTCGGCAATCCATTTAACCACAAAAGGTTCGTAAAACGAACAACTTAAGCCACCGGAGGTGCTCGTAATTTTGGTGCAGTGGGGGATGGGGGCACAAATAACACAGATAGCACGGATAGAGGAGTTTATAAAAATGATTCCTTCCTATTTCCAGTGGAAACGTGAGCCTAATTTATCCCATTTCTTGCATTAGAACTGGAGGGGCAGCCCCGACAGGTCGGGGCTGCAGTTGTACCCCCGTACAAATCTTCGATTTGGTTGTGCCCCGCTTTGCCCCCGCACCAAACAATCAGACCCTGTTTTCTTATTTTTCGTTTCACGAATG
>CAMCSM010000002.1 GCA_945877805.1 Methylacidiphilum caldifontis
TCGTAAGATTTTTATAAGTAGCCACTTATGACACGTGATATTGAGCGAACAATTGAGTTTGAATTTGTACGAGCCACCGAAAACGCAGCACTTGTTGCCTCTCTTCATTGGTTAGGTCGTGGAAATAAAGAGGCGGCCGATGAAGCGGCTTGCGATGCGATCCGCGGGGTTATGGGGATGGTTGATATTGCGGGTGAATGTATGATCGGTGAGGGAATTAAGGACAAGGCGCCTGGAATTTTTTTAGGGGATAAATTAGGGACTTGGAAAGAGGGCTCTCCTCGTTTTGAAATCGCATTAGATCCGATTGATGGAACCTCCAATATTGCGAAAGGGTTGCCGAACTCGATTTCCGTCATGGGGGCCACACTCGTTGAGGCCGGAAAGCCGGGGATTCGAAATCTTCCTGGGTTTTATTGCGAAAAACTTTCCTACGGACCGAAGGTCATTGCCTATATGCAGAAGTTGGGAATGAAGCATATTAAGCTCGATAATTCAGTTGAAGATACCCTCCCACTGGTTGCCGCTTCATTAGGGAAACGGGTCTCCGAGTTGGTCATCGTCACTTTAGATCGTCCCCGTAATCAACATATCATCGATCAAGTTCGAGCGGTGGGCGCCTCTTTACGAATGGTTTCCGATGGGGATATCACCGCTGCTGTGGCTCCTTCGTTACCCGATTCTGGAGTTGATCTTTATTGGGGGATTGGCGGAACTCCCGAAGCGATTTTAACGGCGATTGGCTTGAAATGTTTAGGGGGAAATATTCAATCTCGGATGTGGTTTAAGACGGAGTCCGAAAAACAAGAGCAATGCGCGGGAATGCTTCATGAAGATATTTCCAAGATCTATCACGTCGATGATTTGGTTCTCAGTGAGAGCGCCATCTTTTGTGCGACTGGAATTAGCGATAGTCCCTTATTGCCCGGAGTGAAATTTATTGGACGTACCGCGACCACGCAATCGATTTTGATGCGAGCCAAGAGTAAGACCGTTCGCTATATTCGTGCCGAGCATAACCTCGAGCATAAACGAATTCCGATGGGCCATGATAAAGGCTATCACCACATTTAACATTTTTTTTCATTCTGGCATTCGGAAGAGCGATCGGATAAAAGGGAGCCATGGGTGCAGATTCTCAGGTTGAAAACGGGTTAAAATTAATTCCAAAATTTGATGTCAACGGGCTTTTGCCTTGTGTCACGATTGATGCGGAGAACCAACGGGTTCTCATGGTCGGCTATATGAATGAGGAGGCGTTGCGACTCACGATTTCAACAAAACGTGCCACCTACTTTACTCGCTCCCGAAAGAAAATATGGGTCAAAGGGGAGTCCTCAGGTCATTTTCAAGAGGTTATGGAACTCCTTGTCGACTGCGATCAGGATTGCATTGTCTTGAAGGTCAAGCAACTCGGCGCTGCCTGTCATACCGGTTTTCCGAGCTGTTTTTACCGTCGCCTCAAACCAGGGACAGAAGAGGAGCTGGAGTTCTTGGGAGATGAAAAGCAATTCGATCCCGCAAAAGTTTATTCAGTCTAAAAGATCTCAATTTAGCATCTCTATTACAAATATGCCTAAATTTTGTAGGTGCATCGATACCATTATTCTGTCTATGTTCTTTTTGTCATCGAGTAAGCTTCAACTAAAACAGGAGTAATTATGGGTCTTTTTGATTTCGTTAAAAAACAATTTATTGATGTGATCGAGTGGACTGAACCTAAGGACGGGGTTCTCTCCTATCGATATCCAATGCAGGATCAAGAGATTCAAAATGGAGCCCAACTTACCGTGAGAGATTCTCAGGTGGCTCTTTTTGTCAATGAAGGGAAGATTGCAGATCTTTTTTTGCCAGGGCTCTATACCCTAAATACTCATACTCTTCCAATTTTAACAAATCTTCAAAATTGGGATAAAGCATTTGCCTCCCCTTTCAAATCCGATCTTTATTTTTTCAGTACCCGAGATCAGATCGATCAAAAATGGGGAACGCCTCAACCGTTAACAATTAGAGATCAAGAATTTGGACCGATTCGGATAAGAGCCTTTGGAAATTTTTCCTATAGAATTGAAGATCCAAAGATTTTTCACCAAAAGATTTCAGGAACTCGAGAGTCCTATCTAGCGGAGGAGCTTGAAGGGCAAATTAGAGGGGTAATCCTTAGTCAGATTGCTCAATATTTTGGAGGATCCGCCGTAAATTTTGTTGATATGGCGAGCAACCAAAATACATTTTCAGAGGGATTATTGAAAGTGGTCGGACCGTCATTTCTATCCTATGGGTTAAAACTCCAATCTTTCTTCGTCGAGAGTATCTCGCTTCCAGAGGAGTTGCAGGCTCAATTAGACAAGCGCGCCTCAATGAACTTAGTAGGAGATCTCCAACGTTACACTAAATTTCAAACTGCCGAAAGCATTCCTCTCGCCGCTGCAAATCCAGGGGGGCTTGGAGCAATCGGCGCGGGATTAGGAGCGGGGCTTGCCGTCAGTCAAGCGATGACTTCAGCGCTTACAGGGAAAACAGCCTCAGAGGGATCATCAGAAGAAGATCCCCTTGCTCTTATTGAAAAGCTTTATGCGCTCCAGCAAAAAGGGGTGATTTCTAAAGAGGAGTTTGAGTCTAAAAAACAAGATCTTCTTCGAAAGATTTAATTGATCTATTCATGGTTTCTATTCCATGTCCCTCATGTGGTGCGCAGGTAAAGCTTCAGAGCAATCTTTCGGTTTTTGCTGTCTGTTCCTATTGCCAGTCCTCGTTAGTTCGCAACGATCTCGACATTGAGAGTCTCGGTAAAATGAGTTTGCCGTTGAACGACGTGAGTCCTCTGCAGTTAGGAACCGAAGGAGTTTATCAAGGAAAACATTTCACCTTGATTGGTCGCGTCAAAAAAAAATGGAGCGATGGTTATTGGAATGAGTGGTATGCTTGGTTTGACTCAGGGGAAGCAGGATGGATTGCTGAGGCTCAAGGTTTCTATTCCATCTGCTTTGAGGTTGCTCACGAAGATTCCATTTTAAAAATAACGAATCTAAGACCGGGACAGCTTTATTCATTTTTGGAGATCGACTTTTACGTTGCCGACATCAAGAAAAATCATATTGAGTTTGCTGAGGGGGAGCTTCCGTATGTCGGACGAGCTGGAGTCGATTCTGTTAGTATTGATTTGAATGCCGATGTAAATCAATTTGCTTGTATTGATCAGTCTGAAGCCAAAACCGTCTTTTATCGCGGTTTTTATCTGACATTCCCAGAGTTTAAGTTTCAACGTCTTCGCGAAATCGAGGGATGGTAAGTTATGGCAGCAGGAAAACTTCTATCCAATTTTCAATGCCCGAATTGCGGTTCTGCGGTCTCTTTGAGAGCGACAGGGATATCCCTCTCCGTTTCATGTAAAAACTGTCGTTCAATCATCGGAGTTGAAAATGAAAATTATAAAATCCTGAGCCAGTTTGAAGCTTCAAAAACCGTCACACCTCTTATTCCTATAGGTACTCGAGGGGAAATTGAAAGCATTCTATTTGAGGTGATCGGATTTTTGGAGAGAACCGATCATCTCGGTTATCATCCCTGGCGAGAATATCTTCTTTTTAATCCCTATCACGGGTTCCGCTGGTTAGTCGAGGCTAAGGGGCACTGGTCATATGTGACAATGATCAAGAAAACTGTTTTTCAGAAGAATTCTAGTGGTGAAATTGATTATCAAGGTCGCTCCTATTCATTATTTGATGAGGGGTCGGCAAAAGTTCGCTATGTTTGGGGGGAATTCTATTGGAGAATTAAGAGAAATCAGGAGCTCGTCACAAAGGATTATGTTTCTCCTCCTTACATGCTTTCACTCGAACAAGAAAATAGTGAGATTGTCTGGTCTCAAGCAATTTATCAAAAAGCTGAATTCATTCAAAAGACATTTAACATTCAACAAGTGATGCCGTATTCTATTGGGATTGCCCCTCATCAGCCCTGTTTTTGGGGGACGGTTTGGGATGAGGTCAAATGGGTCTCACTCTGTTTTTTGATTGTTTTAACTCTCATTCACTGTTTTTTAAATTCTCTCAATACTCAAAGCCTCTCTCATACTCAATCAGCGACTTATATCGCTCTTCCGAAAGGGGCCGTTCCTTCAAAGGGGGCCTTCGGGATTCAGCCCATAAGAGAAAAGGATGTGTTAAATTCTGAAATTGAGACCCCAACCTTCGAGTTAAAAAATAATTTTACGGGCTTAGAAGTTGGACTTTGGGCCGATATCTCCAACGCTTGGGTCGCCTCAACTTTTGAGCTGGTTAACTGTGATACTGACGAAACAATTCCTCTTGAATCAGAAGTGGCTAATTATAACGGTTACGACAGTGATGGCTATTGGTCAGAGGGCAGCAATCGAGTCTCTAATACCATCTCTTCGGTTCCTAAAGGCAGGTATTTTCTTCGTGCGGATATTGACGCAGATCCGGCTTTAAAGAAATTTGATTACCAAATTATGATCAAAGATGGCATTATTCCTCTTTTTAATCTCATTCTTGCGCTTTTTCTCGTTCTTTGTATTCCGATTTTTGCTTATTGGAGAAAATGGTCTTTTGAAGTGGAACGTTGGTCAGAAAGCGATTACTCTCCCTTCTCAACTGGAGAAGATTAACAATGAAGACCTATATTGCCTACTGTTTGCTCATCAGCTTTGGACTGTGGTATATCGATAGCCACGGTGTTAATTTTTTATCCTCAAATTCAGCGGCGAAGCGCGGCATGAATCAACCTCAACCTCACCACAAATAAAAAGGGCCCTTATGGAATCATTCTTCACACTCAAAACAATCGGTGCATCGATCTTTTATTCCGTTCTTGGAATTGGGATTTTTATCCTCGGATTTATCGGGTTTGATAAATTCACCCCTTACAATCTTTGGAAAGAGATCGTGGAAGAAAAAAACATTGCTCTCGCCATTATTGTTGGGGCGGTTGCTATTGGAATCTCCTTGATTATCTCTTCGGCTATTCACGGTTAATTTTTTCATGCAATTCTTACTTTTGGCCTCGGCCTTTGTCGTCGCCACATGTGGTCTGATTTACGAGCTGATCGCAGGAACTCTTGCGAGCTATCTTCTCGGTGACTCGGTGACGCAGTTTTCTACGATTATCGGGGTTTACCTCTTTTCAATGGGAATCGGAGCCTATCTCTCTCGTTTCTTTAATCGAAATTTGATACGTGTTTTTATTCAGGTTGAGTTTCTAATCGGTATCATTGGTGGATCTCTCGGAGCGGTCCTTTTTCTTCTTTTTCCATGGATCGAACATTTTAGGGTAGCCCTTTATGCCTTGGTCTCTATTGTCGGAATTTTTGTCGGGCTTGAGATCCCTCTGCTTTTGAGAATTCTTCAAGATCGTTTTGAGTTCAAAGAATTAGTTTCAAAGGTTTTAACCTTCGACTATATCGGAGCTCTCGTTGCCTCACTTCTTTTTCCATTAGTTCTTGTTCCTCAAATCGGGCTTATTCGCACGGGGTTTCTTTTTGGAGCTTTCAATGTTTTCGTTGCTCTTCTTAGTCTTTATATTTTTAAAAAAGAATTAAAGTGGGTCGTCTCGCTTAAGGTCACCGGATTTTTCTGTCTTACGGCTCTCATTGCAGGTTTTTTTCTTTCTGAAAAAATTACCTCTTACGCTGAGCAATCGCAGTATCCAAGTCGCATCATCTATTCAAAATCGACTCCTTATCAGAGAATTGTCGTGACTGAAAATCATCAGGATTACCGGCTCTTTCTGAATAGCAATCTTCAGTTTAGTTCCAAAGATGAATATCGCTATCATGAAGCGCTTGTTCACCCTGCTGTCTCGGGGGTAAAATCACCTTGCCATGCTCTTGTGCTGGGAGGAGGGGATGGAATGGCGGTTCGCGAGCTCTTAAAATGGGAGTCTATTGAGAAAATTACTTTGGTTGATCTTGATCCAGAAATGACACAACTTTTTTCAAGTAAAAATATCCTTAGAGAGCTCAATCAAAACGCTCTCTTGTCCCCGAAACTTCAAATCATCAACGCAGATGCCTTCACTTGGCTTAAATCGAATCAAAGCTCGTTTGATATTGTCGTTCTCGATTTTCCAGACCCTTCGAATTATTCGTTGAGCAAGCTTTTTACAACGTCGTTTTTTAAAATTCTTTATGAACGGCTTACTCCAGGAGGGGCGATAGCGATCCAATGTACCTCTCCTCTCGTTGCGCGAAAATCGTTCTGGTGCATTGATGCGACACTTAAAAGCGTGGGATTTATGACGACTCCCTATCACGCTTATGTTCCCTCCTTTGGGGAATGGGGATTCATCATCGCTTCTCATCAGCCCTTTCAGATCGTTAAACCGTTTTGTCCCAATCTTAGATTCGTTTCAGAAAAGTCATTTGCTTCGATGCTTCAATTTCCTGATGATATGAGCTCTATTCCTGTTAAAATAAACACGCTTAACAATCATTGCTTAGTTCAGTATTTCGAAAGCGAGTGGTCGGAGTATTCACACTGAATATGAATTCCTTTTTTTCGCGCAGGAGTTTTTTGAAGTTAGGGGCCGCTGGCATGGCCTCCTCCGCATGGGGAGGATGTTTCTCAAGTCCGAAGCCTATTCCTGGGAAAATTTTAGGAGCCTCGGTTAAAGTGGGGCATCTACTCCGCTCCGGTTCGTTTCCCATTCCGGAAGAGATTGGAGAAAAATCAGTGGTCATTGTTGGGGGTGGAATCGCGGGATTAAGTGCCGGATGGAAACTGCAAAAAGCTGGCTTTACCGATTTCACTCTTTTAGAGCTTGAAAACGAAGTGGGAGGGAATTCTCAATCGGGAGGAAACGACTATTCCGCTTATCCTTGGGGAGCCCATTATCTCCCGATTCCAAATCCAGAATCTGCTTATGTTCGGGAGTTGCTTGAGGATCTTCATTTAATCGAAGGTTATGATTCAAATCATCTGCCGATTTATGACGAGTACTCCCTTTGTCATCCTCCTCAAGATCGACTCTTTATCCATGGGCGTTGGCAGGATGGAATTGAGCCGAAGTCCTCACTTAGCGCAGAGGATAAGCTTCAGTTTGAGCGGTTTTGGAAAATCGTAGACCGATTTAAGAAAGCAAAAGGATCGGATGGAAAGCGTGCTTTTGCGATTCCTCTTGTCCTGAGCTCCCGTGATCAACGGTTCTTAGCTCTCGATAAAATGAGCGCAGCACAGTTTTTAAGTGCCGAGCAGCTAAACTCTAAATATCTGATCTGGTATTTAAATTATTGTTGCAAAGATGATTATGGTGCGACGATTGAAACAGTTTCCGCATGGGCCGCGATTCATTATTTTGCATCGAGAATCGGAGTAGGAGCTAATGCAGGGCCACAATCAGTGCTTACGTGGCCTGAGGGAAACGGACATCTTGTTGAGGCGTTGCGCGCAAAAATATCCCCCCATATTCATACCGGATCACTCGTCTATTCGATTGACTCACAACCGGATTTTTCACACGTCGACTTCTTCGATCTTGCTACGCAAAGAAGCTTTCGCATCCGAGCCCAAAATGTGATCTTTGCCGCACCCCGATTTATCGCCCAACAGACGATTCCAAAACTCCCTCGTATTCAAGGAGGAAAATATAGTCCGTGGATGATCGCTAACATTACCCTCAAGCAGCTTCCAGCGGAGATCATGGACTCTTTTTCTTGGGATAATGTCATTTATGAGAGTGAATCCCTCGGTTACGTCGTTGCCACCCATCAGCGTTTGGATCGTCTGCTTCGAGGAACCGTTCTGACTTACTATTGCCCCCTTGTAGATCCTGATATTTCTAAAAGCCGTAAAATGTTATTGGAACGAACCCATGAAGAGTGGGTCGACCTCATTCTGAAAGATCTTCAACGACCGCATCCTTCCATACGTCAATACATTGAAAATATCGATCTATGGCGTTGGGGGCATGGGATGATTATTCCAACTCCGGGTTATATCTGGGGAGAAACACAACAAGATCGACTTCGAACTTTTCAAAAAATACATTTTGCTCACTCAGATATGAGTGGGATCTCTATTTTTGAAGAGGCTCAATATCACGGAGTCCAAGCTGCCGAATCGATTCTACGAAACTTAAAAACAACTCATCACACACAGAACGCATATGAATTTCCCATTTAAAGGGCGACATCTTCTCGTTACTTTTTACGACTGTAGTCTCTCCGCGCTCCTTGATGTCGAAACCCTTCAGAAACAACTCGAATTTTCGGCAAAGTGCGCAGGAGCCAATCAGCTCGATCTAGCAATTCATCCTTTTCCAAATGGAGGATATACCTCTGTCCTCCTTCTTTCAGAAAGTCATGTGAGTATTCATACCTATCCCGAGCATCGGTCTTGCTTTATGGACTTCTTTACGTGTGGGGAAAATGCCGATGGATCCCTTTTTTTTAAATTGATGCACGATTATTTAAAGCCAGAAAAAGTCGATCAAATGACAATACAACGGGGTTCTGGTTCCTTCCCGTTTGAAGGGGCATTGGATTTTTAGGTTTAAATGGATTTAGGCTATCCAGCTTTCCAGCTTTCCAGCTTTTCAGCTAATGGGCTAATGGGCTATCCAAAATGAATTATTAAAACAGTTAATATAATATGTGTTATCAATTAATTACTAATTATCGCATATTATTTTACTTTTTAAATTTTAGAGTAGCTTCGTTAGATGGCAATGTTTTTGGAGGATTATCTAAAATTAATGGGTCAACGATTTAAGGAGCTTCGGCTCGAGCGTGGCTATACGCAGCAAGAGATGTGCAAGAGAGCTGGAATTAAATTTGCGACGTACCAGATTTTTGAAAGAACCGGCAAAATATCGTTGGGGCGCTTTTATAAAATCGCCTCCGTGATTCATCGACAACAGGAATTGGAGGAGTTATTTAAACCGCTTCCGATTCAGTCTATTGCTCAATTAGTGGAGGTCAGACAGCGGCAAAGAGGACGTAGGAGGGTCAAATGATTATTGAAGTCAGGATGGGAGAAAAAACAGTCGGACGATTGGCAGAGGATCTTCAGACAGGGCAGATTTATTTTCAATATGAAAATGAATGGATGCAGAGCGGCGTCAATATTTCCCCCTTTCATCTGGAATTTTATACGATTGCACAAAGACATCTGAACGAAAAGTTTCATGGATTACACGGGGTATTTGCGAATCAGCAAAGAAGGAACGAGTCCTTTTCGGAATAAAAAGATTTGATCGTCACGAGGGAAAAAAGATTCATATGCACTCTCTTTCCGGACTATTGCATATCAGCCATCAGGAGTTATCGATTTCCTACGAGGATTTTATTTTAAGAGGGGTGGAGCTGACGGAAAATCATGAAACCGCAAAAGAAATTTTCAGACGGTGTGTATTTAACAGAATTGTCGGAAATTGTGATGATCACGCAAAAAATTTCGCATTCCTTCTCAAAGGGAAAGAGTGGATTCTCTCACCCTCCATCTCTTGTGCTCCATGTCCAGTTTAGGGCGAATACCGATGGCTTGAAGCTGCTTAATAAAAGCAAGTTTAAAAAAATTGCTCTTATTTGACAATATCATTGGCAAGCGTTATTTTGTTATTTTTTAGCGTATTTTTGTGGAAAAAAGGTTGCCAGAATCGATTGTGTTGCATAAACAAAAAGGGCTCATGAGTTATTCGCAATATCAAATTTCGTATTCCTTCATCGGAAAAGCTTTCATCAAGGGGTTGCTCCATGGCTAATCTATTTCCTAAAGAATCAAATATTGTCCCAATCAAAATTATCCTCTGTAAGATCATTACGGTGATTATGATCGTTTTGGGGATTACTTATTATTTCACTCCGAAGTACACCCGAGTCGGCTATAAACCTACTCAGCCGGTGGCCTTCGATCACTCCCTTCACGCTGGGCAACTCGGTTTGGATTGTCGCTATTGTCATAGCTTCGGAACGGTAAGCTCTCATTCTAATGTTCCGACGACTCAAACTTGTATGAATTGTCACCGTCAGGTGAAATCAAACAGTCCTAAGCTCGCCCCGCTTCGCGAAAGCTGGGAGACGGGGAAGCCGATGAAGTGGATCAAAATCCATCAAGCTCCTGATTATGTTTATTTCAATCACTCTGCTCACTTAAACCGTGGAATTAGCTGCGCAAGCTGTCACGGGAAGGTCAATGAGATGGAGGTTGTCTGGCACGATAAACCGCACAGCATGGGCTGGTGTTTAGAGTGTCATCGTAATCCTGAGTACCATATTCGTCCGCAAGAAGAGGTCTTTAATTTAAATTGGAAAGCCGGAGACGGCAGTACCAAAGCCCAAGTTGAACAAGGCCGTGAACTTGTCAAAAAGTGGGGTGTTAGTCCTCCTCAAAACTGTCAAGCCTGTCACCGCTAAATCAATTTAAAGAGGTTCCTGATCATGAAACGCAAGTGGCAACATCCAGAAAACACACAGAACGGCAAGCAATACTGGCGCAGCTTAGATGAGCTCTCCGGAACGCCTGCGTTTAGCAAATGGCTCCAACGCGAATTTCCCGCAGGGGCCGATGAACTCGAGCTCGATGCCGTCAGTCGTCGTAGCTTTCTCCGTCTCATGGGCGGATCGCTCGCGCTTGCTGGACTCGGAATGACCGGTTGCCGTCGTCCCGAAGGTTACATTGTCCCTTTCACCAACTCTCCTGAGTGGATGGTTCCTGGAAAAACAACTCTTTACTCAACTGCAATGCCTCGTCGCCGCGGTGCCGTCTCTTTACATGCGACGACTTATGAAGGTCGTCCGACAAAGCTAGATGGAAATCCGCTATTAAACAACGGTCTCTCGGACTCACATGTTCAAGCGGCAATTCTTGATCTCTATGATCCAGACCGCACCCGTTTCTTTAAAAAAGGGAATAAGAAAGTCGATCTCGCTGCTTTTGCAACCTTTATCGAAGAGGTTTCAAAGAGTTATGCCTCGACTCAAGGGGAGGGGCTTGCTTTCCTCACAGAATCATCGACTTCGCCAACGCTCCAACGTCTTCGCGCTGAATTTAAATCAAAATTCCCCAAGGCGCTCATCTCTGCCTACGAAGCGATTTCGACCGATTCAGAGCTGAAAGCGACGGAGATTGCCTTTGGTCAACGTCTTCAACTCCTTCCTCAGTTTGATAAAGCCGATGTGATTCTTTCACTCGATTGCGATTTCTGCGCAACCGATGAAGGGGGAATTGGGGCGATTAAAGGATTTGCCTCCCGTCGTCGCGTTCGTAAATCAGGCGACACGATGAATCGTCTTTATGTCGCTGAAAGCCGGATCACCAGCACCGGCGGAATGGCCGATCATCGTCTTCGTCTCAAAGCCTCGCAACAGCCGGCCTTCCTCGCTTTAGTTGCTAAAGAGATGGCGGCTAACGGAGCCGGAGCCGATCTCATGACGCTTGCGAATAGTGTTTCTGGATCTGTCACCTTCACAGAAGTTCAACAGCGTTGGGCACGTGAAACCGCCATTGATTTAATTAAGTATGGGAAGGGAATGGTCGTTGTCGGAAGTCAACAGCCGGTGGCCGTTCATTTGCTGGCGATTGCCATCAATCAAGCTCTGGGGGCTTATCGCAACGAAGTGATTCGAGTCACGGCCCCTGTTCAAATTCCAGCCGCTCCTTTTTCTGATCTCGTCACAGCAGTTAAAGCCGGTTCAGTCAAAACACTTTTCATCATTGGCGGAAATCCAGTTTACAATACTCCTGCCGATCTCGCTTGGGCTGATTTACAAAAATCGGTCGAGCAAGTGGTGCGCGTCGGTTCTTATGATGATGAGACGACTTCCGTTAAATCGGATTGGACGATTCCTCTCGCCCATTTCCTTGAAACTTGGGGAGATGCTCGTGCGGTTGATGGAACCTACCTTGCGCTTCAGCCGATGATTCTCCCGCTCTTCGGTGCGGTTTCAGAGCTCCAAATTTTTGCTGCTCTCTTAGGTGAAAAAGAGTGTCTCATGCCGCTTCCGGTGGTTGCCCCTGCGAAAGTGGCGGCTCCAACAGTTCCAGGTCAAGTGAGCAATCTTCCGATTCCTCCAGAGTTGACGGTGGTTCAAAAAACCTTTGTCGAAGTGACTAAAGCAAACAACTGGAATAAGCTCCTTCACGACGGTTTCTGGGCCGGTTCCGCTTTTGCCCATGTAGCGGTCGCTTATCGCTCCGCAGCCGTGGTCGATTCGGTCAAACAAAATTTCCCAAGCTATCAAGAAGGACTCGAAGTCACTTTCTTTGCTTGTCCAAAAATTGATGACGGTCGCTATGCGAACAACGGATGGCTCCAAGAGCTGCCCGATGTTCAATCGAAGTTGACTTGGGATAACGCCGCTTACGTCAGCTATACCACCGCTCGCAAACTCGGATTAAGAATTGCGGAGATCAAGCCGCTCACGATTGCATTGGATCCGACTGAGGTCAAACGTCGCGAAGAGAATCCTACTTTGGAACTCGATGGGGATGATGCCGATGTCGTGATCATTGAGGTCGATGGACGTTCGATTGAGATTCCGGTTTATGTGATGCCCGGTCAAGCCGACGATTCGATTGCGATTGCGCTCGGATACGGAAGATCCTTTAACGGTTATGTCGGCAACAAGGTCGGATCAAATGCCTTTGCGATTCGAACCTCTGCGAATTTATTGGTCGCTCAAAACGTTAAACTCAGTCGTGCGAATAAAGATTTTAGACTCGCTCAAACCCAACACCATTTCAGCATGGAAGGTCGTGCGATTGTTCGTGAGTTGACTTTGGAAGAGTTTAATAAGAATGCGGGGATCGTGAAGGTCATGGGAATCGATGGTCACCAACCAGAAGATATGGCCTCTCTTTATGAAACCCAAATGGGAACGGGCCATCGTCCGCAACTCTCTGATCCTCATCAATGGGGAATGGTCATCGATTTAACGACCTGTGTCGGTTGTAATGCTTGCGTCGTTGCTTGCCAAAGTGAGAACAATATTCCGATCGTCGGAAAGAATCAAGTCGGACGCGGTCGATCGATGCATTGGATGCGAATCGATCGTTACTATTCCGAATCTCCTACCGATCCACAAATGGCCGTTCAACCGATGCTCTGTCAGCATTGCGAAAATGCACCGTGCGAAACGGTTTGCCCAGTGAATGCGACCGTTCACAGTGAAGATGGATTAAATGTGATGGCTTATAATCGTTGTATCGGAACTCGATATTGCGCGAACAACTGTCCGTATAAAGTTCGTCGTTTTAATTTCTTCGATTACAACAAGCGTAAAGTCAATAAATCACATAAGCTACTTGGATTCGAAGTCGGCAATCTTTACTTTGGACCGTTCGGCGAGCAAAACGAAGATAAGATGGCCGAGATGCAAAAGAATCCGAATGTCACCGTGCGGATGCGTGGTGTCATGGAGAAGTGTACTTTTTGTATCCAACGCGTCGAAGAGGCAAAGATCAATTCCCTTCGCCTTTCGAAGAATACGGAAAAGCAGAAAGTTGCAACCGACTCCTTTAAATCAGCCTGTCAACAGGCCTGTCCCGCAGAGGCGATTGTCTTTGGTGATATCGCTAATCCGGAGAGCGAAGTGACCAAGCTTCGTGCTTTGGATCAAAACTACGGCGTTCTTTCCTATCTTGGAACTCGTCCTCGTGTGACTTACTTAGCGCGCGTTCGGAATCCAAATCCATTACTCCCGGATGACTATGAAAAAGTCGGACTTAAGAGTGATTGGGATAAACAAAGTCATCTCGGCGGACATGGAAATGGCCATGGCGAGGAACACGGAGCTCATAAAAGTGAGCCCGCACACCACTAAAGAAGCACAAGGGTAAACAATTATGGCGCATGGCACGACATCAGTGAACGCGAATAGCCCCGACTACATCGCTGCGGCGAAGCAGGTCGAACGTCCTCCTCTCGTAGGGGGAGGTCACGGCTTTCATTGGATCACCGAAAAAATTTGTTCAATCATCGAGTGTGATACCCCTCGTTGGTGGTGGATCGCATTTTTTATTACCGGAGCTATTTCGCTTCTCGTTCCGCTGAGTTTGATTTATCTCGTCTCCACCGGAATTGGAACTTGGGGATTAAATCATCCCGTCGGTTGGGCTTGGGATATTACGAACTTCGTTTTTTGGATCGGGATCGGACACGCTGGAACGCTGATTTCTGCGATTCTCTTTTTGACTCGTCAAAAATGGCGTACCTCAATTAATCGTGCGGCCGAAGCGATGACCCTTTTTGCGGTGATCTGTGCCGGAATCTTTCCGGCCTTTCACGTCGGACGTGTCTGGTTTGCCTGGTTTTTGGCTCCCGTTCCTCAAGCGAATGCGATTTGGCCGAACTTCCGTAGTCCGTTGCTCTGGGACGTTTTTGCGGTCTCGACCTACTTCACGGTTTCAGTTCTTTTTTGGTACACCGGTTTGATTCCTGATTTCGCTACCTTACGGGATCGCGAAGTGAAGGTCTGGAAAAAGAAACTTTATCATATCCTCTCCTTTGGCTGGCGCTCTTCGAATCGTCAATGGAAGCATTATGAAATGGCTTATCTCTGTCTCGCCGGTTTAAGTACCCCGTTGGTGCTTTCGGTTCACTCCATCGTTTCCTTTGACTTTGCGACCTCAATCGTTCCTGGTTGGCATACGACGATTTTCCCTCCCTACTTTGTGGCGGGAGCGATCTTCGGAGGATTTGCGATGGTGTTGACGGTGATGCTTCCGTTCCGAAAGATTTTCGGATTGGAGGATTTGATCACGGAAAAGCATATCGATAATATGTGTAAGATCATTTTGTTGACTGGCTCGATCGTCGGTTATGCCTATTTGATGGAGCTTTTTATTGCTTGGTATAGCGGCAATCCGTACGAAAAATATGCTTTCTGGAATCGTGCTTTAGGGCCGTATTGGTGGTCCTATTGGGGGATGATGATTTGTAACGTCTTGATTCCACAGCTTTTCTGGGTGAACAAATTCCGTAAAAATGTGGTGGCGGTTTGGATTATCGTTTGGGGTCCGAACATTGGAATGTGGTACGAGCGTTTCGTGATCATCGTGACCTCGATTCATCGCGACTTCCTTCCCTCCTCGTGGGGAATGTTTAAGCCTGCGCTGAATGACATCACCCTCTTTGTCGGAACTTGTGGTTTATTTACGTGGCTGTTTTTGGTCTTTATCCGATTCCTTCCGGTGATTGCGATTGCGGAGGTGAAAGGGGTGGTTCCTGAAGCGGATCCCCACTTCCATGGAAAAGAGGATCCTAAGGGAGGTCATCATGTCTAATGCACCGGTTTATGGCGTAGGGGCTGAGTTTAAGTCGGCAACAGATCTTTATCATGCGGCAGAGGTTGTCCGTGATAAAGGATTCAAATGGTGGGATACCTATTCCCCTTATCCGATCCACGGCATGGAGAATGCCATGGGCACAGGCAAGTCATGGGTCTCGATGTTTGTTTTGGGTGGAGGAATGACGGGGTTTACCCTCGGTATTTCTTTGGAGTCGTTGACTTCGATCCCTCGTCCTGAGTTTCTCAAAGATATTCAGAGCGGTTGGTTACTCGATCTTTTTTATCCGCTCATTGTGAATGGAAAGCCGTATTGGGCCTTACCGGCTTTCTTCCCGGTGATGTTTGAGCTGACGATTTTGCTCTCGGCATTTGGGGCGATTATCGGAATGTTGATTTGTAACATTTTACCTCGATTGAACCACCCGGTTTTCAATTGGGAGCTTTTCTGCAAAAGAGCGAGCGATGATAGCTTCTTTTTAATCATTGAAGCGGCCGATCCTCTTTATGCGGAAGAAGAGACGAAGAAGCTATTGGAAGAACTGGGTGGAACCCAAATCACGGTGATTTCAAAATGAGATACTACCTTCTAGGATTATTTGTAGCGGTCACAGCGATTCTCTGTGTCGTCGGTTTTCGTGGTCAAAAGACAGAGCGAACACCGATCGAGATCTTTGATGACATGGATCGCCAGGCCAAAGTGAAATATCAAAAGCCAAGTGAATTCTTTGCGAATGGTCAAGGGTCACGGATGCCGATTACGGGAACAGTTCCTGCGACGATTCCGATTGATGATGACTATTTCGTCACCGGAGCGATCGGAAATCAGTGGGGAGATGGAATGCCAAAAAGCGTGACGGTTTCCACTAAGTTTATGGTCGCTGGTAAGGAGCGTTATGAGATTAACTGTCGTGTCTGTCACGGATCGACGGGAGTGGGCAACGGCATTGTGACTCAGTACGGATTGGCGGGAGTCGCTAATTTGACGGATGATCGTATTCGAGCGATGTCCGATGGAGAGCTCTTTAATACCATTACCAAGGGTAAAGGGCAAATGATGGGCTACGGGGCGAATATCACCCCTCAGGATCGATGGGCGATTGTCGCTTATGTGCGGGCACTTCAACGAAGCCAAAAAACTTCATTGAATGACGTTCCAGAAACTGAACGTGAAAAGTTGCTGAAAAAATAACAGGTTAAAAGTCATGGAAGCAAAAGTTCAAGATCGAGTCAGTTTAAAGAAAGAGGACCTAGGGGGGACGATTACCGCCCTTTGGGCCATTGGTATTGTCGGATTGATTGGGGCGGCGATTGGCTGTCACCTGAATCCGAAGGCCTTTAATTTTTCTTGGTTATTTTCTTTCATGGTATTTTATACGATGGCGGCCGGTTCCTTTTTCTGGCTCGTTGTTCAACATGCGACGAATTCCGGATGGAATACCTTGGTGCGTCGTCAATTGGAGAATGTTGTCGGGGTATTTCCTTATTTGGCCTTATTCTTTATTCCGTTATTGCCGATTGTCGGCGGGGATCGACTTCATTCACTCTGGCCTTGGTTGAATCCAGCGGTGACGGATCATGATCCGCTATATCATGCAAAAGCCGGTTATTTTACGATGGGTTTTGATTGGCCTGCTTTTTTTTATCTGCGTTTGGCCATTTACTTTACGACTTTTGTGTTGGTGGGCTCATGGTTCCGTCGTCGGTCGCTGCAGCAAGATAGCGATGGTCATCCGATTCACTCGGTGGTGATGAGAAAGACCTCCTACGGCGTGATTGCGCTCTTTGCAATCAGTATCAGTTTCTCTGCGATCGATTGGATGATGACTATGGACTATCGTTGGTATTCAACGATGTGGGGAGTTTATATCTTTGCAGGCTGTGCGGGATCGGCCATGGCGTTGTTGGCGATTATTCTTCATTCTTTGAAAGCAAAGGGGTATCTCCAGCTCGTCACCGAGGAGCATTTTCATATTGTCGGTAAATTGATGTTTGCCTTCACGATTTTCTGGTCCTATGTCGCTTTCAGTCAATTTATGTTGATCTGGTACGCGAACATTCCGGAAGAGACGATCTTTTATAAAATCCGTAATACCCCTGAATGGTTTCCGTTAAGTATTGGAATGCTTTTCGGGCATTTTATTATTCCGTTTCTTTGGTTAATCGGACAAGCGGCAAAGAAAACTCCTTGGCGTTTAATTGCAGGGGCTTCGTGGATGATTTTCATTCATATCTGTGATCTTTATTGGATTATTATGCCCGTCTATCAAAAGAGTCCGATTCCGGATTGGAAGCACTTCCTTCTCAATGCGAGTTGTTTCTTGGGAATTGGCTGTATTATTGCGGCGGTATTCCTGAGAAATCTGACAAAAGCAAACCTTTACCCGGTGAAGGATCCTCGTCTGGACGAATCCATTCATTTGAAGAACTAAGGAAATTTATGACAGATACCCATCACTCTTCAGAATCAAAAGGGGGCTTCGGTTCTTTTTTAAAGATCTCCTTAGGGATTGTTTTTTTTGGTCTTGTGACCGGTTCGATCCTTTGCGCTTATCGTGCAGAGAATAAGACCTATGATCAAACTCGTGCGATTGAGAGAACGAAAAAGTTAACGGAACTCCGAGTAAAAGAGGCGGCTGTTTTGGATTCTTATGCGGTTGTGGATGAGGCGAAAGGAATTTATCAAATTCCGGTTTCGAGATCGATGGAGCTCGAAATAGAGGCGCTTAAGAATAAGCCCCTTCGGCCCGCTGGAGTGATCGTCGTTAAATAAAAGGTTTTATATGAATTGCTCAACAGATATTCAGTTAGAGGGATGTGGCGATGAGAGCTTAGACCGTTCTTTGCAGGGACCGTTAAGTCTTCTTTTTGTTTGCTCTGCCTTGTGGTTAGTGGTTTCCAGTCTTTTAGGAGCAGTCGCTTTTTGGCAGCTTAAATTTCCTGGGTTCATTGATTTCCAGGCCGGAATTCAGACGCCGTATATAGGATGGTTTTTTGACCTCATTCATCAGGCCTTGAATTATGGACGTGCGGTTGCAGCGACGAAGAGCGTGATGATTTACGGGTGGTTGTTACAAGGATTCTTAGGTGTGGCGCTTTGGCTCACCGGTCGTTTGACAAAGAAGATGGCTTGTAAAACCGGCAACTATTTTTTACACGGGGCGATTGCGCTTTGGAATATTGGAGTTCTCGTTGGAGTCATTGGAATTTTTTCTGGTGAAGCGAGTGGCTTTGCGGGATTTGACTTTCCGAAGTATGCGGCTGCGATTCTTTTTGTTGCCTACGCTTTTATTGGTTTAGGGATGGGAATGCGATTTGCGAAGAAGAGCTGTTCGGTGTCGAAGCCATCGGAATGGTATTTGATCGGGGCAATCTTCTGGTTTCCTTGGTTTTTTGCGGTCGCCTACTATTTTGTTTTTTGTAAGGTCATTTTCGGAGTGATGCCTGCCCTCGTCCATGCTTGGTATATCGGAGGACTCGAAGTTCTGGTGTTAGGATCGGTAGCGGTATCGATTCTTTACTATTTAGTCCCTTCGATTTTGGGAGTGGCTTTAAATCGTGAGCAATCGGCAAAAACTGCTTTTTGGTTTTTTGCCTTTTTAGGGGCTTGGTCAGGGGTTCGACATCTGGTGGGAGGACCGCTTCCGGCATGGATGATTAGCTCCAGTGTTGTTGCGGGGGTATTGCTTTTAATTCCAGGAACGATCAACGCCAACAATCAAATGGTTCCGCTTTGGTCAAACTGGTGCAAGGTTAAGTCGACCCCTGTGCTTTGGTATTTGGCAACGGGTGGGGTTTCCCTTTTAGTTTGGATCGTGCTTGAGGCCTTTATGTCGCTGAGAGGAGTGAGCGCGGCGCTTCGATTCAGTTATTTTGAAATGGGAGTCTCGGCGGTTTTTGAATATGCCTTCTTATCGATGGTTTTATTCGGATCGATCTATGCGATTCTTCCGACGTTGACTGGAAAGGAACTGCCGTGCTGCGTGAAGTGCTGTTCTAAGTGTCAATTTTGGTGGGGTTTTTGTGGAGTGATTACCTTTTTTACCGGGACTTTTTTTGCGGGGACTTTTATGGGATTGGGAATTAACTTTGCGCCGATGGCCTTTGTAGCGACGATGAATTTAGCGAGTCCTTTTTTCTGGCTCTCGGTGGTGGGAGGAACGATGGTTCTTCTTGCAAATTTAATCTTCGTTAAAAACGTAGTGGCAACGCTGTTGGCTGCTTGTTGTGAATCGAATAAGGAAGGATGTTGCTCATGAATGGTTACGGACGTCTTTTTGTCGGAATCTTGCTTGCCTTTGTTTTTTCTTGGGCGGCGTTGATTTTAGTTCCTTTAAATCAGGTTGGAAATTTAATGCCTTTGGAGGATCAAACCAGTGGGGATCTGAACCCTCCGGCGTTGAGTGGTTTAGCGAAACGGGGATCTCAAGTCTATGCGGCCAATGGGTGTGCCAGTTGCCATACGCAACAGGTTCGCTCGGAGAGCGGGGGATCGGATATCGCTCGTCAATGGGGAGCGCGTCAAACAGTTGCCCGTGATTATTTATATCAATCGAATCCGAATTTAGGCTCGATGCGGTTAGGGCCTGATCTTGCCAATTTAGGGGTAGAGCGTCCTGATTTAAATGCGAATGCAGGGCCGAAGAAAAAATATGAACCGGCCTCGCTTCATCAACTTTTTTATGCTCCTCGATCGATTATGGGATCAAGCCATCCGAGTTATTCCTTTTTATATGAGAAACGGGCAATTAAGGGGGTCAATGCAGAGGGCTCTTTGATTCTTCCTGTCGGATTTGAAACAGAAGAGGGGAAAGAGGTTGTTCCTTCCGAAGATGCTAAAGCGTTGGTCGCTTATCTTCTCTCTTTAAATCGTATGTATGCGCTGCCTGAAGCGCCGGTGAAACCATAAAGAGGAACGGGTGTATGTCTGATCATTCTTCAAATCAATCGAACGAAAATTCTCATCAAGAATCGATGCTTCCAACGTGGATGTATTGGGTTTTTGCAGCCCTTCTTATTTGGGGGGGAGCTTATTTAATGCGCTATTCCGGTGGGTTTAGTGGTGAGGTTTATGATGAGTCGACGGTGACTTATGGCCCGGTAAAAGGGGGGGCAGCGGCAGTCGAGGATCCTAAGGCTTTGGGAGCCCGAGTATTTAAAGCGAATTGTGCACAGTGCCATCAATTGACTGGGCTTGGAGTAGAGGGACAGTATCCTCCTTTGGCCGGTGCGGAGTATGTATTGGGCAGCGAGGCTCATGTGATTCGTATTTTGCTTCATGGTTTAGTTGGTCCTGTGACGGTGAAGGGAAAACCTTACAATGGAAATATGGCCCCTTGGAAAGATGTTTTGGATGACAAAAAGATTTCTCAAGTGCTGACTTATATTCGATCGGATTGGGGAAATAATGCCTCGGCGATTACTCCCGAGATGGTAGCGGCTGTTCGTAAAGAAGAGACAGCACGTTCAGCCTCATGGACTGAAAAAGAGCTTGAGGCGGCCCCTAAGGTACTTCCGAAATAGAGTAGAGTCTTTTTCATACGCGATTTTTATCGCGAAGACTGGCTCCTTCTCTCCCCTATTCAAACCTTTCAGATTCCATGGGTTTGATTTCGTTTCACGAATGGTATTCCCTGCGTACCAAAATTATTTCCGCTTCCAGCGTAGTGGGCTTATCGCTTTGCGATCCTTTTCCTAAGAGATCACCGATTTTTTTATCATTTCCTTAAGTTGACACGGTTGGAAAAAAAATAAGCTACTGATTCTTCAGATTCTTAAATGCCTCGAGAGCTGCAGTGCGGCTCTCGCTGAGGCTGAGGAGCGGAAGGGGATAGTGAATCCCTAAAGTGACCTTGGCTCTTTGAAGGACCTCGGCAGGGGCCTCCCAAGGATGGTGAATCCAATCGGAGGGAAGTGCTGAGAGCTCTGGAATCCAGCGACGAACGTAGGTTCCCTCGGAATCAAATTTTTCCCCTTGGGTGACGGGATTGAAAATCCGAAAATAGGGGGCGGCATCGGCTCCGCAGCCGGCACTCCATTGCCAGCCTAAGGTGTTGGCCGCAAGATCGGCATCGACAAGGGTATCCCAAAACCATTGAGCCCCTTCGATCCAAGAGTAGCGAAGGTTCTTCACTAAAAAAGAGGCCGTGATCATGCGGACTCGATTGTGCATCCATCCCGTCGTCCATAGCTCACGCATTCCCGCATCGACGATGGGAATTCCGGTGGTTCCCTTTTTCCAGGCATCGAGCATTTCAGGATTTATTTTATTCCACGCAAATTTTTCAAAGGCGGGACGTAAGGGATGAAGTGGGGTTTGAGGAAAGTGATAAAGTAAATGGTGCGCGAACTCTCGCCAGCCGATCTCTGAGAGATACTGCGACGATTGCCAGTTGCTCGTTGCGGGAAATGCTTTCGAAAAGGTATGCCATAGTTGACGGGGGGAGAGCTCTCCAAAATGGAGATGAGGAGAAAGTCGTGAAGTTCCCTTTTCACTCGGAATATTTCTTCCCTCTTGATAATCAGAAAAGGCTCTTTGAATAAAATCCTCTAGATTTCGATGAGCTCCCTCTTCCCCTGGTTTCCAAGTCGTGTAGAACTGTTGATCCCAAGGAATCTGAGGAAGGAGCTGAAGTGCATCAAGCTGAACTGATTTTGGTAAATGGTGAGGGAGCGGAATCAAATCAGGAACCGTCAAAGGAGGCGAGGGATGGGTAATCGCAAGGGCGGTTTTCCAAAACGGGGTGAAGACTTGGAATGGAAGACCGGATTTGTTCTGAATCGTCCACGGTTCATGCAAAAGAGATCCGTTAAAAGAGTCGACCTCAACTCCTTGGGATTTGATCACTTCTTTGATGTTTTTATCGCGAATAAGGATCTCTGGCTCGTATCGACGATTCCAAAAAACGGCGCTCGCTTTGGTTTCTTGAATCAGAGAGAGAAGGGTGGTGAGGCTACGTCCTTGAAAGAGAAAAAGTTGTGAGCCGTGAGCTTGAAGTGATTCGTCAAGGGAGGCTAAAGAGTGATGGAGCCACCAACAGGAGGCCTTCCCTGTTTTCCAAGTGAGGTTCTCCTCTTCGGAATGAATATAAATCGGGAGAACGGTATAGCCAAGGGAGAGGGCATGATGCAGTGCAGGATTGTCTTCGAGTCGAAGATCGTTCCGAAACCAAACCAGAGCAACTCGTTGCGACATCAGATAATCAGGGGGAAGAAGGTTTAAAAGTCAAATAAAGATTAAATCTCGTAGTTCGGAATCATCTCTCTCGAGGTCGGAGAGTCGGTAAAGATTCGAATCACCGGATTTTTATCTCCGAGAAGTTTTATCGCCTGGTGAAGGGCTAATTTAGTGGCAAGAGTTGGATTGTGAGGGATTTCCCGTAAAACATGATCGACGCCAATACGAAAGAGTAATCCGGATCGACGAAAGACATGGAAAGTGGCTCGATTGACTCCGCTGACGATCATAAAACGGTTTGTTTTATTGAGGTAGACTAAAAGATCTTCAATCGCCATGACGCTCGAGGCATCGATATGCCGAGCATTTTTAAGGCGGATGATCACGACTTTCAAGAGGGGGTCACGACAGGCACGGCCGATTTCATCTCGAAAGACATCCGAGGCCCCGAAAAAAAGATCCCCTTCAACGTGAATAATAGAAATTTGAGGGTGATCTCGTTCCTCAGGATTTTGCATTTCCCTGAGGATTCCACTGTCATCAAAGTGGTATTCCGAGAGTTTGGGCTGAGCCGCTTTTTTGAGAAATAGAATTACCGAGGTAGCGACACCCATGAAAATCGCAAAAGAAAGCGGGGCTAAAAGGGAGACGACAAAGGTAACGATCAATACAGCGGCGTCTGATTTGGTCGCCCGAAAACAGATGCGAATCGCATGAAAATCGATGACGTTTAATGCAACGATCGTCACCAGAGTCGCGAGGGCGGAAATCGGAATCAATCCAATCCAGTTTCCCAGAAAAGAGAAGGCGATCAGGCAAATGAGTCCGCTATACAGTCCGGACATAAAAGTAGCCGCGCCACTTTTCCAGTTGAGCCCCGATCGTGTTACAGAGCCAGAAGCGACCATTCCTCCTGTAAAGGAGCAGGCTAAATTCGCCATTCCGAGGCCGTAGAACTCCTGATGAACATCGACCTGCTGCCCTGTTTTATTTCCTAACGATTTTGCCATGAAGGTATTTTCGAGCATCGAGAGAAAAGCACAGGCCATCGCAGAGGAGAGCACCGCATTAATCCCGGTAAAGGAAAAATTCGGCATCTGCAATTGAAAATCGCTTAGTGAAACGGAGGAGAGACAGATTAAGGTGTATCCTTGATCCTTGAGAAAAGAGGCAAAAAAAGAGGCGAGGAGCAACGCTGTCGCTGCTGCCGGTATTTTTTGGAATCGGAATCGAACGGCCCAATAGATCAAAAAAGTAATTGTGCTCACGAGCAACGCGGGAAGTTGGATCTGATCGAGACGCGAAAGAGTCAGTTGACTAATTTTAAAAAAAGTAGTCGACTCAGGAACCGTATAACCGAAAAGATGATGAAGTTGATTCATGGCGATCAAGGCCGAGGCAGCAGTCACATAGCCAACGATGACGCTTCGGGAGATAAATCGGGTCAGGCTGGCAATTTGAAGAAAAGCTCCCACCACCTGAAAAAGTCCAATCAGAAAAATCATCAGGCAGACATTTTGGATTCGATCCTCTCCCGCTGGAAGTGACATAAATCCACTAAGGAGAAGAATGGCGGTGGCATTGGTCGGACCTAAGACTGTATTCCTGGAGCCTGTGAAAAGTCCGCCAATAATCGGAGCGACGATCGCTCCATAGATTCCGTATTGAATCGGAAGTCCCGCGATCAGGGAGCAGGCCATCCCTTGGGCGAAAGCAAGAGCTGCCACATTGAGGCCGGCTTTCCAGTCATGTCGAAAATCAGTAACGGAATATTTTTTAAGAATCGAGGCAGCGGGAAAGAGGGAGATCGGAAATTGACCAAAAAAATCAATGATCGGCTGTCGTAAGCGAAGAATTGATAAATAATGCTTAATTTTCATCCAAGCCCAAGACTAACATAAAAAAGAGGGGAAGGACAAAGCAATTACAAACGAGGTCAAAATAAGGACCGGAGCTCTCCCTTTCAAACGGGAAGTCCTAATCGCGGGATAGCCGGCAAGCTAAATAGCCTATTAGCCGGATCGCCTAAATCCATTTAAAATGCAGGGGATTGCCTCACACAAAGGCGCAAAGGGCACAAAGGTTTTAAATTGTGTTGATCTGTGAAAACAGATTGATTATTGCGGATCGCTTTTTTCTTGATGGCCTCGTGCGACGACCGCAGCACAGACGAGATCCCCTGCGACGTTGACGGTGGTTCGACACATATCCAGAAAGCGATCAACGCCGAGAATCAGGGTGACGCCCTCAAGAGGAATTCCGACCCCAGCCCCCACCGCTGCAATAAACGGAATCGAGGCGCTTGGCACCCCAGCGGTTCCGACCCCTGCAAGGATGCAAAGCCCTGCGACTTGGAGTTGTTGCGCAAAAGTGAGATCGATTCCGTAGACTTGAGCGAGAAAGAGAATCGTCACTCCTTCGAAAAGAGCCGTTCCATTTTGATTCGCACTCGCCCCGATCGTCAGAACAAACCGGGAGACTGAGGGAGGAAGTTTGAGGTTTTTTTCCGCCACTTCGAGCGATTTAGTGAGCGTGGCATTGCTGGAAGAGGTGGAGAAGGCCATCAGGAGGGCCTCACTTATTTTTTTGAAAAAATGAATCGGATGATGTCTTGCCCCGATGATCAGAACCAATGAATAGACCCCTACTCCATGAATCAGGAGAGCAGCGAGAACCACGGCCACGTAGGCCCCGATCAGACGGAATCCCTCTACCCCCAGTTGGGCACCAAGATTAAAGAGAAAGCAGCCGACCGCCAACGGCGCCATTTTAAGGATCAGTTGAAGTCCTTTTTGAGAGATCGTAAAAAGCGATTGAAAGAAATCACGTACCGGTCTCGCCTCTGCTTCCGGAACCCCAAGCATCGCAATTCCGATAAACAGAGCGAAGAACATCACCGCAAGAATTCCCCCGCCACTATTTTTCGGATCAAAAGCAAAAGCGGCCTCTTTTAACGGATTCAGGGGGACGATCTGAAGCAGACTTTCCCAGCCGCCCTGAGACTCAGAGACCGGCGGTGGGGTGTGATTCATCGCTTGAATCGCCTCTTTCGGAACCCATTGCCCCGGTTGGATCCAGTTGACCAAACCGAGTCCGATCAAGACACTGATACTGGAAAGGAGAACGACAATGAACAACGTCCGGAGTCCCATTTTACCCAAGTTTTTCCCTGAGCCGGCCTCGAGTACCCCGACGATCAAGGCACTGACCAGAAGGGGAATGACCAACATGAGAATCAGCCGAATAAAAAGAGTGCCGATCGGCTTTGTCACCCCCTCAATCCAAGGGAGCAGGACCTCCGGCGAAGAGACGAGCCCACGAGCGATCAACCCAGCGGAGAGGCCGATGATCATCGCATAGAGAAGACGTGAAGGGGAGCTCTTCATAGGAGGGGCTAAACTATTTCGTTCGAAGAACGGAATAGTTTTTCATGAGTATTTTTTCTGTCTCTTCGTCAGAAAGGACTTTCCCATTTTCTGCCCAGATTCGTAGGGCATCAGAGGCAATATCAGCGCCATTTGGCCACTCGATTGTTCCCCATTCTGAAATATGAAATTGAGAAAACTGGTGGGGCTCTTTCAAGGGTTCGAAGAGTTCTCCAGAGAGGAGTGGTTCTAAATCAATTTTACAACGAAATTGATCTTGAAACTCCAAACGAAGACTATAGCCAGCATCTAATTCGATGCTTTTTAGTCTCGAGTTAAACAGGGTGTCACTCAAGGTAAACCCTCAATTTGTATTAAAGGTTTTTGCTCGCGGGCAAGGGTCCAGTTTTTAAGGAGAACTTCTTGATGAAGAAGTGTCCATTCGATGACCATTCCCGCAAGACGAGGGGGAAGTGATCCTTGCAAAAGACCAGCGGGAGATATCTGAACTAAAGCCTCCATTTCTCCGTATGTGGCGTGAAAATGAGGAGGATTATGTTCTCCTCTATAGTTAAAAATAATTTTAATTCCGTAGAATTCACTGACTTTTGGCATTCATTAAAATTAAGGGAAAATTAACTAGAAGCAAGTTTGAAACAGCAATTCCAGCAATTCCGAAAACTAAAGTTTTCGGAAGTTCCCATCCCTTTAGGGATGGATTGAATGCATAGGGGAGCGCATCGAATCCTTTAGGATTCGAAATGCGCTGGGGATTGGGGGGGAGTCAATGGAGGGAGAAACTAAGCGAATCGTGTTCTACACCACGGGGAATCAGTGATCGGGACGGAGTCGGATTTGAGCGACTCGGGGGATCGGCTCCGTGAAGACGTTGCGGGCAAAGGCTTCGGAAAGAAGCTTTGCGAGACTTTTCATCGATTATGATTTATTCCAGTGCTCAATAAGTTCTCCCAGCGATTTTGATTGAGGGCTGTAGGCTTGAATTGCGTATCCCGTAGTGACAAAAATGAATCCTAATACAAAGAATGGAAGGGCAGTTCGACGGAGTGCTGTTTCGAGCCAGTGACGTGTTGGGATCTTTCTGAGGTGACGATAAAGTCCAACGGATAATGCGCCATCAAGAAGAAGTTCGGCAAATAAAATGGGGGCGGAGGAGATAATCCAGAACGAGCAAAGAAGAAGAGAGATAAAAAGAATGATCACAAAGAGAGGAATCGCAAAATCATCAACATCAACATCGATGAGCGAAGGAATCTCTGGGATGGGATCAAGCTCTTTAGAGTCAAAAGAATCAACGAAACCCTCTGAATGATAAGATCCGCCCGCCCCGCTTTGAAAGGGGGCGATAGGAGTTAATGAAGGAGAGGAGGAGCCACAAGGAATGTCAGGCATAAAGTCCAGATTGATCGAGGAATCATGAGGTTCACTTTTGCTTTGGATCCAGAGCCATAGGAGAAAAATAAAGGTGAGATAAGCGATTAGAAAGGAACAGAAATAGCGAAGAGGAAGTGAGGTCATCCCCCACTGCAGAAACCAGTAAGAGGCTAAAAATCCAGCTCCTCCTGTAATCGAAACAATGAAAAGCATTTGAAGTCGTGGAGATCCTGTCTTTTCAAGGTGAAATTTTATTTCAATTATTTTTTTAAGACGATTTTTCTGAAGCGACATCAATCTGTCATAACAGTGGTAAGATTTGATACAATAGACAATTATTTTGAAGGTTTTAAATAACCTGTCATATTATTGATCGTGCAAATAAATGTCAGTGGATTGTTGAGGGATTTTCCAAAGGCAAAAAAAGAGGCCTTACGGGGAGGTCGCGTCATTATTACTGACCAGTTAGTGGGATAGGCTACAAACTGCGAAGGGAAGGGAAAGCGGAGACGAGGAGCGAGATCCGCACGATCCCCGCTGCGGGCTCGAAGGATCGAGCGACAAAGTCTTCCGCTTTCAAAGACCTTCGCCCTCTGGGAAGCTCCCCCCTTGGCTTGGAGCTGTGTTGCTCGTTCGTCGGTTATCTCGCTCGATAGCCTCCTCACTCTCGCCTTGCTCCAAACCAAGGGGGATGCTTCAGTTTGTAGCCTATCCCACTAACTGGTCAGTAAGACGCGTGAGGGGAATTTAGTCCTCATGTCGGAGCATGGCTCTGAGGAAAAAATATTGGGTTCGATGAAGGGGACTTTTCAGATATCAGAGGGAGTTGATTTGACCTTACCGACCACTCTCGATTCAGAGTGGAGGGCGGAATGCTAAGACATCTTTTGGATACCCCGCGATTCTTTGATCGAGTGATTGTTGCAACGGCACGGAGTCAGGGATTGTCTTTATTGACGAAAGATCAAGCGATCACCGATTCAGGGCTCGTTCCCGTGATTTGGTAAGAGACTTTTCGTTAACTTCTTTTTTTCTCCTTAACTTATCTCTTGTAATGAAAAACCTTGAAGATCTAATATAAGATCGATGATTTTTTCAATATTAGGTTTAGGGGTTCAAGAGCTGGTACTTGCCTTTATCTCCTTTTTAATCATGTTCTTGTTTCTTGGCTTAATTTGTTGGGCAGCGAGTTGTTTCTTTAAGAAAAACAAGTCGAATCCTCCCGGAGAATCATCGACGGAGGAGCGACTCAAAAACCTAGATCGAATGCTTCAAAATAAAGTCATTACTTCCGAAGAGTTTCAGTCGCAAAGAAATAAAATTATTTCTGAAATTTGAGAAAAAAAGAGCTCTCTGTGACTACACGTAAGAGCTCTTCTTTATATGTATTTCACTTCTCAGGATCAAAGATCCATGACGGCAATGCCCGGATTCTCAATAAACTCTTTAATCCGTACCAAGAATGTGACTGCCCCTTTACCATCAACGACGCGATGATCATAAGAGAGGGCGAGGTACATCATCGGCCGGATTTCGACGCGACCGTTAATGGCGACGGGACGTTCCTGAATCGAGTGCATCCCTAAGATTCCACTTTGCGGAGGATTGATGATCGGAGTGGAGAGTAAGGAGCCAAAGGTTCCGCCGTTCGTAATCGTGAAGGAGCCCCCTTCCATATCCGGAAGGGTGATCTTTCCATTGCGGGCTTTGAGCGCATAGTCGCCGATCGCTTTTTCAATTCCAGCAAAGGTGAGTTGATCGGTATTCCGAATGATCGGAACCATCAATCCTTTTTCCGTCGAGACGGCAACGCCGATATCGTAGTAATGATTTTCGACAAGCTCATCATTTTCAATTCGTGAATTTAAAGCCGGAATCTCCTTGAGAGAGGCGGTGACCGCTTTGACAAAAAAGGACATAAATCCGAGTTTCACCCCGTGTTTGGCGGTGAATCGATCTTGAATTTTAGAGCGGAGGGCCATCACTGAGGACATATCGACTTCGTTAAAAGTCGTGAGAATCGCATTCTCCTGTTGTGCGGAGAGAAGTCGTTGAGCGATTTTACGACGGATCGGAGAGAGTGGTTTGCGGCTTTGTCGGGGACCTCCGTTCGTTGTTGCGATCGGTGTAGCAGCGGAGACGGAGGCGGGTGGAGTTGGAGCGGGGCTATGGCCGAGGACATCCCCCTTCGTGATTCGTCCCCCTTTGCCTGTTCCTGAAATTTCAGCTGGATTGACTCCCTTGTCCTCGACATGAAAACGGGCGGCAGGGGTGAGTGGAGCGCTCTCTGAAGAGGATTTCTTCAGCTGGGGAGAAGCTGGGGAGGCCACCGCAACGGAAGCGGCTTGAACGACAGCGGCTCCTGCAGGGGCGGGAACGCTGGTGTCGATTTGTGCGACGACTTGGCCAATTTCGATCGTGGCTCCTTGAGCGACGAGTTGTTTGAGTTGCCCCGATTTTTCGGCAAAAACTTCTGAGGTCACTTTGTCGGTTTCGACTTCAAAAAGGATCTCCCCTTCTTTGACATACTCTCCCTCTTTCTTGTGCCATGCGCCGAGAACGCCTGAGGTGATCGATTCGCCGACGGGAGGGACTTTAACTTCGAGTGACATATCATTTCCTTTTTTCGAGATTACCAATTGAATAGTAAATGCGGTTTATTTATTTTGAAAAAGCTTTTTGAACGAGTTCTGCTTGTTCGAGCTCATGGATGCTATGATATCCCGTCGCAGGACTCGCCGATTCATCGCGGCCGACATAGAGGACCTCTTTTTTGAAGAGGGCACGCAAGCGGGGCTCCATAAAGAACCAGGCCCCCATATTGACTGGCTCCTCTTGGCACCAGAGGAACTCTGTCGCCTTCGGGTGCTTTGCGGCGATCGCTTGAATTTTTTCCGTGTGGAGCGGATACATCTGTTCGACTCGAATCAGGGCGGTATCGGTGATCGCGTTGGCTTTTTGATAGTCTTGAAGATCGAAAAATACCTTGCCGGTACAAAATACAAGACGTTTGGCATTTTGAGTCACGATTGGATCAGGCAGAATTTCCTCAAACTTTCCTGTGGAGAGATCCTCAATCGTGGAGACGCATCGTTTATCGCGCAGGAGTCCTTTCGGAGTCATGATGATTAACGGTTTTTTAATTTTACGAATCGCTTGTCGTCGCAGCGCATGGAAATATTGCGCCGGGGTGGAGCAATTTGTGACAAAAATATTGTCCTCAGCACAGGCTTGCAGAAACCGTTCAAAGCGGGCGCTCGAATGTTCCGGTCCTTGTCCATGATAGCCGTGAGGAAGAAGGAGAACGATGTTGGATCTCGTTCCCCATTTCGTTTCTGCGCTGGTAAGATATTGATCGATGATGATTTGAGCCCCGTTGATGAAATCTCCGAACTGAGCCTCCCACATGATCAGGATTTCGGGGTAATCGATCGAATACCCGTAATCGAAACCAAGAACGGCATATTCTGAAAGAGGACTGTTATAAACACAGTAGCGCTCCTGTTTTGGCTGAATATTCATCAGCGGTGTGTAGGAGTTACGGTTCGTCGTATCGTAAATCACGGAGTGACGCTGACTGAAAGTTCCTCGACGGCAATCTTGTCCTGAGAGGCGAATCGGAATTTGTTGAACGAGAAGAGAGCCGAAAGAAAGAGCCTCTGCCATCGACCAATCGATCGGGAGTTTTCCTTCCGTCATTTGTTTGCGCTGATCGAGCCATTTGATCAACTTGGGGTTGACGCTAAAGTTTTGGGGAGGAGTGGAGATTGCGAATCCAATTTTTTGAATCGTCTCGACAGCAACGGCGGTATCGACCGGTTTGAGGAGGTCGGGGCATTTCAGGGGAGGACGAATCGCGACTTTGAAATCTTTATGGTCGGCTTTCGTTTGATTTAAAGCGACCGTGAGCCGTTCTTCAAAACTCTTTTTGTAGTTTTGAACTTTTTCTTCAGAGGATTGATTTTTTTGGATCATCTCGCGAAGGAAAATTTCGCTCACCAAAGGATGTTTATCGACGCTTTGATAAAGAGTCGGTTGGGTGAAGTTCGGTTCATCCCCTTCATTATGCCCGTGACGACGGTAGCAATAGATATCGATAATAATATCTTTCTTAAAAGTTTGACGGAACTCGAGGGCAATTTCAATCGCTCGAACCGCAGAGACGGGATCGTCGCCATTGACGTGGAAGATAGGAAGTCCGAACGACTTTCCAAAAGCGGTGCAATAAACGGCGGAGCGGGAATCCTCTGGAATCGTTGTAAATCCGATTTGATTATTGACGATCAGATGGATCGTTCCCCCTGTGCGATAGCCTTCCAGTTGAGACATATTGAAGGTCTCGGCAACGACCCCTTGACCGATGAAGGCGGCATCGCCATGGATTAAAATCGGAAGCACTCGGCTTCGTTGTTCCGTATCTCCGAGGAGACGTTGCCAGGCACGAGCTTTTCCTTCGACGACCGGATTGACCGTTTCAAGATGACTTGGATTCGGGGCGAGAGTGACGCCGACTTGCGTTCCTGAGGAGGTCACGACCGAGGAGTCGTAGCCGAGGTGATATTTCACATCGCCATCGCCGACATTGGCGGGAATTGAAAAACCGGCGAACTCCGCAAAGACGAGTTTGAAATCTTTTCCGAGAATATTCGCCATGACGTTAATCCGTCCGCGATGAGCCATTCCCATGACGAGCTGTGATATTCCAAATTTTTGACAATTCTCCAGAATCGCATCAAGCATCGGAATGAGGGTCTCTCCCCCCTCTAAGGAAAAGCGTTTAAGTCCGACAAATCGAGTGTGGAGAAATCGTTCGAGTTGTTCGGCATCGATCAGACGATTGAGGATTCGCTCTTTTTTAGCAACTGGAAGGTCGGTTTGAGGAGCCTCGATTCGATCTCGAACCCAACGACGGACTTCGAAATCTTGGATGTGCATGTACTCCGTTGCGAGATTTCCGCAGTAAGATTCCTTTAAAATACGAAGAATCTCTCGAAGAGTCCGAGGGCCGCCTCCTGCCAAGGTCATGCTATCGAAAGTGGTCTCAAAATCGGATTCCGTCAGTTTAAAATTATGAAGATCTAAATCAGGAAGCGTTGATTTATTAAATCCGAGCGGATCGAGATTTGAGATGTGGTGACCGAGCGTTCGATAGGCGAAAAGAAGATCGTGAATTTTTCCCTGTTTATAAAGAAAGTCGGCAGAGGTTCCAGGGAGAGAGGAGGTGGGGGAACTGTTTTTTGTTGAGGAGGAATGGACGGGGATTGGGGCGTTTTGACAACCGAGGCTGAACCCTTCAAAGAAAGAGCGCCAGGTGATATCGATCGATTCCGGGTTTGTCCTCCACTGCTCGTAGAGTTCCTCGATCAAGAGGGCATTGTCACCGCTTCCCAGTGTTCCCAAAGGGGTGGAGATTGATTTTTCAGAGGCTTTCGCACTGAGTCGTTTCGCTTCTGTGGAGGAGATATTTTGGGGCAGGATACTCATAAATTAGACTAATAGTATCCGATTTTAAGAGGAGAATGTCAAACAGGAGGAGAATATTTCCTAGGATCGATCGGTTGAATTAGGATAACTTATTAAGATTTATTTGATCAAAAAGCATCATATTCTGTAAGTTACTGTTAGTGTGTTTGTTATGTATAATATAATAAATTCATTGAATTCATTATTATATTATAAATTTTCATCTTGATAAAAGAGATTGCTGATAGGATGAAAGAAAATCATCAAAAAGGAAAGGGATAAAAGTTCATTTATGCGGCTTTGCGAATTGTTTTTGGATGAGGAGAGTCCCCCTCTGGCTCTAGAATCACACGAACACGGGCATGAAGTGCTTTGGCGGCTCGTCGAAGCATACTCAAAGAGTGACCCTCGTAGGCCGGGGATTCTAAGCGACTGATTTGCTGTTGGGTCGTTTTGAGTCGGCGTGCTAATTCCTTTTGAGAGATTCCCGCCTGTTCCCGGAGCTTGGAGAGTTGAATAGAGACTTCCCATGCCTCTCCGGCCTCCTTGAAACGGAGAGCAAAGGAGGGGTCTTTCATCTGTTTCTCTAGGTAATCATCAAAATTTGTTTTTTTCATAGTTCGTTTCTCCCTTGTCTCATAAAACTCTACGGTAAAATTCATAAACATTCAACATCAAATTTGATGTAATTATAAATCATTGAGTTCATTTTCTCTCCTTGGGAGAGGAGTTGCGTGTCGTCAAGCTCTGCTCTTTTGAATGCTTCCAAACAATTGAATCCGGGGATGCATCAAATCCAAGGAGACGGACGTGGGAGGATTCAGGAAAAGATCATGCCAGAATGGAGGTCAGCTTATGGCTTAAGTTGTGATCAAAAAGCAACTTCATGCTGAGACGGGATGAGAGCGAGTCTCACGTTCAGCGGCAAAGGAGAGAGCGGCTCGAATATCTTCTTCCGTCAAATCAGGATAATCTTCAAGAATTTCTGAAACATTCATTCCGACGGCCAACCAACCTAAAATATCGCCGACCGTAATCCGCATTCCACGGATGCAGGGGCGTCCCCCCCCGTTTTCTAGGCTCAATCGTGATGATTTTTTCAGCAGCTTCGGAAATCGAACCCAAGTTCGCCATAGCCTTGGCGAAGGCGAATGCGGGTAGAGGGAATCGAACTACAAAATGAGTCGAGGACTTCTCATTTTGGTTGCGCCCCCGTGGACCCCTGCGCCAAACAAATAGGTCTCCGACAGGGAGAATTTTCATTTCATGAAGGGTATTCGCTTAACGCTCGGGTTCGATGGGGAAATTGCGGGTAGAGGGAATCGAACCCTCGCTAGAGGCTTGGGAAGCCCCCGTTCTACCACTGAACTACACCCGCTAAAATCCGCTGACGTAACCAACTTTCGAATCGACGGGCAACGTGGAAGTTGCCCCTCCCAGTTAAAAATCAATAAGACTAGAAATCAAGTCTTAATCTCTTTTTTCGACGAATGTCGAAATTCCTAATTTCGGAGTCCCCCGAAATTAGTCTTCGACTTGTTTGAGCTTCGCTAAAACATTGAAATCTTCGAGTGTGGTGACATCTCCTTTGATCTCTTTGCCGGCAGCGATTTCACGAAGTAATCGACGCATGATTTTTCCGCTGCGGGTCTTGGGAAGTGCATCGGTAAACTTTAAGTCATCCGGTTTTGCTAAGGCTCCAATTTCTTTGGCGACATGTTTGCGGATGCTCTCTTTGAGTTCATCGCTAGCGGTAAATCCTTGCTTTAAACTAATAAAGGCAACGATCGCTTGTCCCTTGAGTTCATCAGGACGGCCGACGACCGCAGATTCTGCGATCTGAGGATGGCTCCCTAAGGCCCCTTCGACCTCGGCGGTTCCAATTCGGTGACCGGAGACGTTGAGGACGTCATCGACGCGGCCGCTGATCCAAAAATAGCCATCCTTATCTCGTTTCGCTCCATCTCCGGTGAAATAGGCACCTTTAAACTCTTGCCAGTAGGCGGTGCGGTAGCGGTTCGCATCGCCATAAATCGTTCGCAGCATCGAGGGCCAAGGACGACGGATAATCAGTTTTCCCATGACATCCGGAGGACATTCTTTGCCTTGATCATCAACGACCGCCGCATCAACGCCAAAGAACGGAAGCGTTGCCGATCCCGGTTTCAGCGGCGTGGCTCCAGGAAACGGAGCGAGCATATGGGCTCCGGTTTCGGTTTGCCACCAAGTATCGACGATGGGACATTTCTTCTTGCCAATTTTTTCATGATACCAGAGCCAAGCTTCTGGATTAATCGGCTCCCCGACGGTTCCCAACAAACGAAGGGAGGAGAGATCATGTTTATCGACCCATTGGTCTCCCCAGCGAATGAAGGAACGAATAGCAGTCGGGGCGGTGTAGAGAATATTGACTTTGTGTTTATCGATGATTTCCCAGAATCGATCCGGCTGCGGCTGGTTCGGAGCCCCTTCATACATCAGGCTGGTGCCGCCGTTACAGAGCACACCGTAAACGACGTAGCTGTGGCCGGTGATCCATCCGATATCGGCGGTGCAGAAGTAAATATCTTCGTCCTTGAGATCAAAGAGATATTTGGTCGTGAGATAGGTTCCGACCAGATAGCCTCCGGTGGTGTGAAGAATCCCTTTGGGTTTTCCGGTACTTCCGCTGGTATAGAGGAGAAAAAGTGGGTGTTCTGAATCGAGTTTTTCGGCCGGACATTTGTCGTTCACTTGTTGGACGGCATCATGCCACCATAAGTCGCGGCCCTCTTTCATCGTGACCTCTTGTTTGGTTCGTTGAACCACAAGAACCCGTTCAACTTGAGCGAGGCTTTCGATTGCGAGATCGACATTCTTTTTCAAAGCGACAGGAACCCCTCGACGGAATCCTCCATCGGCAGTCACGACAATTTTAGCTCCTGAATCATTAATTCGTTCGCGAAGGGATTCGGCACTGAAGCCTCCAAAAACAACGTTATGAGGGGCTCCGATTCGAGCGCAGGCAAGCATCGCAATGACCGACTCAGGGATCATCGGCATGTAGATGACGACCCGATCTCCTTTTTTAACTCCCTCTTTCTTTAAAACGTTCGCAAATCGACAGACCTCCCGATGAAGCTGTTGATAGGTATAAGTGACGGTATCTCCCGGTTCCCCTTCCCAGATTAAGGCCGCTTTGTTTCGGCGATGGGTCGTCAGATGTTGATCGAGGCAATTAAAGGAGGCATTGATCTTACCCCCGACAAACCATTGAGCCGAAGGTGATTTCCAAACACAGACTTTGCTCCATTTTTTGAACCAAGAGAGATGAGAGGCCGCCTCTGCCCAAAATTTGTCCGGTTTTTGGATCGACTCCTTATGAAGTTTTTTATATTGATGAAAGCTTTTGATCTGAGCTTGGGAGGCAAACTCGGGAGAGGGTTTGAAAATCCGTTTTTCTAAGAGTTGATGAGAGGTTTTTTTAGTTTTCATAAAGGTGTTTTTGTTCTTTTGCAGATTAATGGAGATAAATTATCGCTGTATTTTGTCGACTGTATTTTAAAAGTATAAGTATTTATGCTTAATGCTATTAGATAGTTTCTCGCAATAAGGTGGAGACCTGAGCTTCGCAAAGACGCGCATAAAGCCCTTTTTGAGAGAGAAGGGAGGCATGTGATCCCTCCTCTTTAATCTCTCCCGATTGAAGGACAAGGATCCGATCTGCGCTTTGGACGGTGGAAAGGCGATGGGCGATAATGAGGGCGGTTCGATTATGTAAAAGGAGTTGGAGGGCATTTTGGATCAGCTTTTCGGTCTCCGTATCGACGCTGGCAGTGGCCTCATCTAAAATGAGGATCGGTGGATTTTTAAGAATTGCGCGGGCGATCGAGAGACGTTGTCGCTCTCCCCCACTGAGTTTCACCCCACGTTCACCGACGATCGTTTCATATTTTTGAGGGAGTTTCATCACAAACTCATGGGCATGGGCTTGTCGAGCGGCTGATTCAATTTGCTCTTGAGTCGCTTGAGGCATCCCGAATTTAAGATTTTCGAGGATCGAGGTATTAAAAAGAAAGTTCTCCTGACTCACGATTCCAATTTGTTCACGAAGGAAGGAGAGGGGTATTTGAGCAAGAGCGATTCCATCTAATTTAATCAATCCAGATGTCGGCTCGTAAAATCGGGGAATGAGATTCACAAGCGTTGATTTCCCTGCTCCCGTAGGGCCGACGATCGCGACGGTTTCGCCGGCTTGAATCTCTAAATTAATCTGATGAAGAACCGGAAGACTATCGCGATATTCAAAGGAGACGTTCTGAAAACTAATTCTCCCAGTGATTGCGGAGGGGAGGGGAACGGTCGCGGTCGGCGCATCGTTTTCAGGGGTCGCATCTAAAATTTCAAAGATTCGCTCTCCAGCAGCTCTTCCGGATTGATAGATTTGATTGAGTTGATGGAGTCGTCCGATCGGATCATAAAACATCTGAACATAAAGCAGAAAGGTAACGAGTTCCCCGGTGGTAAATTGGGAGTCGCGAAGGGCATCTTGGCCTCCAAACCAAAGGACAGCAATGTAGCCTAAGGAGCCGATAAAGGCCATGGAGGGGGAGTAGGTTGCCCAATAGCGCATGACGATGAGAGTGGCGGTTCGGAGTCGCTCTGCAATTTTTGCAAAGTGAGCCGACTCCTCTTTTTCCCTGGAAAAAGATTTAATTTGTCGAATTCCTTGAAGATTATCGAGCAAGAGCGATTGCATGGCACTTGCGGCCTTACGTTGAATCCGGTAGCGCTCATGAGCGGTGAGGGTGTACCAAAGGGCCCCTGCAATAAGAAAAGGGATTGGAATAAAGGCATAGAGCGTGAGCTGGGGATTGAGATAATAAAGATAACAGCCGACCCCCACAAGCTGGAGGAGAGCGACGGTTCCCTGTTCGATTCCATCGATGAGAACCCGCTCAAGACTTTGGACATCCTCGCCAACGCGAGTCATGAGATCGCCACTGGAGCGGTTATCAAACCATCGGAGCGGAAGTTTTTGAATCGTGTCGTAAAGATCCTGGCGGATTTTAAGAATCACTTTTTGTTCAAAAGTGTTGTTGAGGATGATCCGTAAGCCGTTGAGCAGATCACGAAGAAAAAAGGAGCCGAGGACCATGAAGACAAAGGGCAGGAGGAGCGCCGGTTTTTGAGGGACAATGACCTGATCAATGATTTTACCGGCTACCGAGGGATAGACGAAGCCAAAGAGCGTTGTTCCAATCGCACAGAGAAAAGTTCCCCAAGCTAAAGAGGGATATTGGCTGGCATACTTCCAGACCCGTCCCATGGGGAATTTTTTCTTCGTTTTTTCGTAAGAGCCAGTGCGCATTAATTTCTTTCTTGAATTACAATCGATTCAAAATTTGATCGAGGATCTTTTCTTGGATTTTTTGCATCTGTTTGAACTCTCGGGGTGTGTGATCCTCATAGCCCTTGAGATGAACGAGGGCATGAATTCCGTAGAGCAACACCTCTTCGTAGAGTTTGCGCTGATACTCTTTGCGCTGTGTTTCGGCAACGGCGGGGCAGATGAAGATCTCTCCGTAGGGAAAGGTGATCACATCGGTCGGGGACTCCTCTTGAAGAAAATCGAGATGAATGCGTTGAATCGTCTTGGCGGTGACCAGATGAAACTCAATCTGAGGAGGAAGTGCGACTTGAGGACGAGGCAGAAGAGCGACGGCTCGCATCCAATCACGCTGCAGCCGCTGAATCGGAAGCGGATGTCTTTTTTGATGATTGTGCACTTGGATGAGATCGGTCTTCTTTGGGGTAGGCAATACGGACATGGAGCATGCTCTTAAGGGTTAAGGTGAAGCTTTCTTTGAGGAGATTAATCTCTTGAAGGCTGATCGGACATTCATCGAGTTGATGGGTCAACATTTTATGCTCAACGATATCTTTGACGAGACTCTCTACTCGTTGCGGGGTCGGTTTTTCTAGCGAGCGAGAGGCACTTTCGATCGCATCGGCGAGCATGAGAATCGCAACCTCTTTGGTTTGAGGACGAGGCCCTGGATAACGGAAAGAGCTTTCACAGACCGCGGGGATATCCTCTTCGTGCATGTGGAGGATTTTACTTCCGGCTTTAGCATCTCCTTCTTGTTGTTTGGCCCGTTTATAGAAGTAATAAACCAGAGAGTCTCCATGATGCTGTTGAATGGCATCGATGATCGGCTTCTTAAGACGATTTTTATAAGCAAGGCTGATCCCTTCTTTGACGTGGGAGATAATAATCAAGGCGCTCATCGAAGGGGAAAGATCAGCGTGCGGATCTTCTCCTTGAGGAATATTTTCGATGAAGTATTCGGCCTTAGGAATTTTTCCGATATCATGAAAATAGGAGATGACGCGACATTGTGTGGCATTGGCTCCGATTGCGGTTGCCGCCGATTCGGCAAGGTTAGCGACCATCAGACTATGATGATAGGTTCCGGGGGCCTCTAAGGTGAGTTGACGGAGCAGAGGGTGATTGAGATCTGCGGTTTCGACCCAGGAGATTTCAGGGGTAATATTAAAAAGGGTTTCGAAAATCGGGAGAGTCGAATTCACAAACATCGCCGTCGCCAGTCCGATCACGATATTGATCGACCCGTGTTGGATGAGGGCATTCATCGATCGATCGGAGAGGGCCCCAAAAATAATCGCACAAACCATACTACAGATCCCGATGGCGAACCCGGCATTGAGGAGGTGCGATCGTTTACGAACGTTTCGAGTGAAGAGAACAGCGGTGAGTCCGGCGATCAGACTCACGAGCATCAAGGGGAAACTTTTATTAAAAAGGAGGGCATCCAGGAGGCTTGGAATAATAACAGCGAAAAGCCCGACTCTTGTTCCCATCAGAATACTTAAAACTAAGGGGGCAAAAGTCATTGGAATCAAATAGTAGCTGGTGGGATAGTAAATCGCCTCTTGATGTTGAGAAAAATAATGAATTCCGCGAGTGATGAGAATATTGACGGCGAGGGTCCCGTAAACGAGAAAGGTCTTTGAGTTCGAGCGCCACACTTCCGGAAGATCGAGAGAGAGAATCAGAATCGAGTATCCGAGAACAATACTCAAAAGAATATAAACCTCTCGTTGGAGGGGCTTAGTCGTAGTTAAGGCAAGAAGGGCAATGACTCCCGCGAATCCGACAAAGATCGACAGTCGGACCAGAGGATGCTCCTCCAAAATAGCAACCCAATCCGATCGCTGGGAGGAGTGTCGTGTTTTGTCACAAGCGAGTCCTTTTTTGACTAACTTTTTGCGATGTAACCAATTAAAGAGGGACATGGGGGAGGGGGTTAAAGGGTCAAACTCGTCATTTTACCGCCACGATGTTGGCGGTAGGAGGTAATGATTCGCTGGACGAGTTCGTGGCGAACGACGTCCATTTCGTCGAATTTACAAAACTTAATCCCTTCGGTCTCACTTAAGGCTTGAATCGCCTCAATAAGGCCCGACTTTCGAGAATGGGGAAGATCGATCTGCGTCGGATCTCCGGTGATCACGCATTTAGAGTCCTGTCCAAGACGGGTGAGGAACATGAACATCTGTTCCGTCGTTGTGTTTTGGCTTTCATCGAGAATAATGAAACTGTTGCTCAGAGTCCGGCCTCGCATGTAGGCCAGCGGAGCAATTTCGATCACCGAGCGTTCCATGTAACGTTGAATCTCTTCCGGCTCGAGCATTTTATCTAAGGCATCATAAAGGGGACGGAGATACGGGGCAATTTTCTCTTTAAAATCTCCAGGAAGGAAGCCGAGGGCCTCTCCCGCCTCGACCGCCGGCCGAGTCAAAACGATCTTTGAGATCTTCTCCGCTTTGAGCGCGGCGACGGCAACCGCCATCGCTAAATAGGTCTTTCCGGTTCCTGCAGGGCCGACTCCAAAAACGAGGTCATTATTTTCGATCGCTTCAATGTACTCTTTTTGATGGATCGTTTTAGGAAGGATGAACCCTTTTTTCGTGGAGAAATCGATCCGTTTTTTATGAAGATCGGTGAGAGAAATTCCCGTGGAATTTGCGACTGATTGCAGAGCAAAATTAAACTCCGGCTTGCGAAGAATCGCCCCTTTTTTATGGGCCTCATGAAGCTGATTAAAAACGATGGTCGCTTTTTGAATCCCCTCTTTGGTTCCTTCGATTTTAAGCCAAGCATCCCGTGAGGTGATCTTGACGTCAAAGGTGATTTCAACGCGTTGGAGGATGAGGGGATCGTTTAAGTAGAGGGCTTGAGCGATCCGAGCATTTTCAAAGTTTAGTGTTTCAGAGCTAGGCATGTTCTTTAATGGTAGGGGCTCTTGGTCATTCGTCAATTCTCCTCCCCTGATTTTAAATCTTTAGTTTTTTCCCCGTTTAGCCGATACTAGACTACTATTATGTCGAGTCATCCCCCTACCTCAGACCCTAAATCAGCAACCGTTCCGATTCGTATGGATCCGATTGCCGAGGATACTCTTTCCGATGATGACCTTGAGCCCACACAGGAATCGCGCAAAGAGCGTCTCTTTGGATTATTAAAATGGTTGTTATTTGTAGGAGGGGTAGGAGCGGCCCTGTATTTCGGGGGAAGCGCTCTTCGGGGCTACTGGGTTTCCGACTTAGAGCAAAAATTGATCGAAAAAAATCAAGAACTCGAACTTTTAAAGCATGCGGAGCCTAAGGGGTCTGGCACCGTTGTTTTTGATGTCTCCATCAAACAGGTGACCTCCTCTCCTCGGGGAAAGGCTTATTTGGCGATCGATTCGATGGGGCAACCTTGGTTTGTGATCAGTGGATTAGAATTTAAAGTGGGGGATAAGGTTTTATTAGAGCTGAAGATCGAGTCTCAATCGAAGTCCGCCCAAGTCTCTTTTCGAAAATCAAAAAAAGCGCAGTCTCCCGAAAGTCAGGAGGCGACACACGATTCCCACTCAGTGGATCATGGTCATTCCCATGAGGCGCCAAAGCCCGCCCATCCGTAATCTATCATAGTCCTCTTGGTTAATGTAAGTTATTCTTAAGTAATATCTTACAAAATAAATAAGACAACGAACATGGCTTTTTTGTAAATCGAAGATTTTGCTGTGCTTCTCTACCTCCTCGCACCAAACCATTCGACCTTGATTAATGAGTGGTGGGTTTTCTAAAATATCGATCTATTTTTAAAGTTAATAGATTAACTTTAAAAATTAGTTGATTTTATTGCGAGGTCGATTATCTTTTTTCTATGGCATCAATTCCTTCACAATCCAATTCATCATGCTCTTCAGTTAATGACGGTAAAAACTATCGTGCTCCCTTTGCACTCATGACTGCCCTCTTTTTTTTATGGGGATTTATGACGGTTTGGAATGATATCTTGATACCGCGATTCAAAGAGGCGTTTGAACTTAGCTATTTTCAAGCAATGCTCGTTCAATTTGCATTTTTTGGGGCCTACGGGGTTGGTTCATTGATTTATTATATCATCTCGATGACATCAGGGGATCCGATCAATCGAATTGGCTATAAGAACGGAGTTATTTTAGGGCTTCTTATTGCCGCTGTGGGGAGTTTTCTTTTTTATCCTGCGGCATCGCTTTCCTCTTATCCCCTCTTTCTGATCGCTCTCTTTGTTGTCGGCTTAGGATTTGCAATGCTTCAAATTGCGGCCAATCCCTATGTGACCATTCTGGGTTCGGAGAAAACGGCTTCCAGCCGACTTAATTTATCTCAGGCATTTAACTCTTTCGGTACTGCGTTGGGGCCCATTATTGGGGGATGGTTGATTTATGAAGTGTTTAGCTCAACGACCGGTCATGGTGCGGAATCTGTTAAGGTCCCATATTTGTGCTTTGGCGGTGTATTTATTCTCATGGCGATTCTTTTTAAGGTCGCTCATCTTCCTGACTTTAGTAATAACGATAAAGTTGAAGGGGGTTTGGGGGCATTGAAGCATCCCCATACAGCATTGGGAATGCTTGCGATCTTTATGTACGTCGGCGGAGAGGTTTCAATAGGAAGCGCCGTTGTGAATTTATTAGAATCTCCGCAACTAGGATCCCTTTCACTTCAGACCGCCAGTGCCTTTTTGGCTTTTTTCTGGGGTGGACTGATGATCGGTCGATTCATGGGGGCGATTGCCTTGAGTGAACTTTCTCCGAGGAATAAGCATTTGATCATGGCTGGAATTCCTGTCGTTTGTTTTTTGATCATCCTGGCGTTACCGGAAATTGCCTCACTCTTAAATCTGAGCTGGGCAGATCAAGCTGCGGAGATTTGTAGTTTTTCATCGATTATGCCTTATGGGATTTGTCTGATTCTATTACTTATTGCTTTCTTTCTAGGGGAGGCAAGTCCTCAACGGATGATTGCACTTTTTAGCGGAATTATTATTGCCCTTCTGATTACTGGAGTAATCACACAAGGAGAGACTGCAAAATGGGCGATCCTCGGGATCGGTCTTTTTTGCTCAGTGATGTGGTCTAATATTTTTTCCCTAGCGATCGAAGGTCTTGGAGCTTTAAAAAGCCAAGCCTCTTCGCTGCTTGTCATGGCGATTCTAGGGGGGGCGATCCTTCCTCCGATCCAAGGGGCAATTGCGGATCATTTCGGAATACAAATCTCCTTTATTGTTCCGATGATCGCCTTCGCCTACGTCGCCTTTTACGGTCTTTACGGTTATCGTGTTGGACGTAAAGCTTAAGATTTAATCAGTGAACTTAGGAATAAGATAAAAATACAGTTACATGAAATGGTAAATATCTATGAAAAATAAACTTCTTGTGATCTCCTTACTTTGTCCTTTTTTTCTCTCGGGACAGGTTGATTTAGTAGACCCAACAATTGGGGGGGTCGGTTTTCTTTTGGAACCCACTCGACCTACGGTTCATCTTCCGAATAGCATGGTTCGCATGTATCCAGTAAGAAAGGATCAACTCGATGACCAAATTTCATTTTTTCCCTTAACGATTATCTCTCATCGAATGGGCGAACTTTTCTCGATCATGCCAGGGGAAAATAAACGAGCGACCTGGGATCAAGAGGTTACAACTCCTTATTATTACTCAACCTACTTTGACGAGTCCCTCATTCAAACCGAGTTTACTCCAGAGGAAAGAAGTGGGTACTTTCGATTCAGTTTTCCATCTAATAATGCTGAGATTCATCTCAAAAATCTCTACAAAGGAGAATTGAATCTAGGGGCTGGAAATTCTGTAAGTGGATTCGAAGAGTTTAAAGGAAATAAGTCAGTCCAACCCATGCGAGCCTATGTTTATGGGGAATTCAGTACTTCGTTTAAAAGCGAACGTAAGGAAAAAGAGGGAAAGAAATATCTTTTTCTTAAGTTATCAAAAAAGACCATCGAATTTCGATATGGGATTTCACTGATTAGTGTCGAACAAGCCAAGAAGAATCTTTATCATGAAATTCCAAATTGGGGTTTTGATCTGATGAAAAATAATGCAAAGGCTCGTTGGAATAAAACATTAGGTCAAATCTCAATCAAGGGAGGAACGGAGGCTCAACAACGTGTTTTTTACACCTCTCTTTATCGTACCTATGAGCGGATGATTAATATTACTGAAGACGGTAAATATTATAGTGCTTTCGATCATAAAGTTCATGAAGATGCTCGCCCGTTTTATACGGACAATTGGATCTGGGACAGTTTTCGTGCGCATACCCCGCTCAAAACCATTCTTAATCCCGAAATGTCAGCAGACCAACTTCAATCGTATGTTCGGATGTACGAACAGTCCGGCTGGGTGCCCTCATTTGCGGTTCTTTGGGGAGACCATGCATGTATGAACGGCAACCATGCTGCCGCTTGGTTTGCCGATTCATGGTTCAAGGGAATTCGAAACTTTAATATGTTAAAAGCCCTAGAAGGGGTTCGAAAGAACTCATTGGAAGCGACTCTGCTCCCTTGGCGAAATGGACCTAAGGGGCCGCTCGATGATTTCTATAACGAAAAAGGTTTTTTTCCTGCTCTTCCTGAAGGGAAAAAAGAGACGGATCCGATGGTTTGCCCATTAGAATTTCGTCAATCCGTTGCAGTCACTCTTGGAAATAGTTACGACGACTGGTGTATTGCTCAACTTTCTCGAAGTGCGGGGAATAAAAATGATTACAACCTCTTTATGAAGCGAGCTCAGTTTTACAAAAATCTCTGGAATTCGAAGGAGGGATTCATGTGGCCCAAAGATGCTCATGGTAATTGGATCGAAGGGATTGATCCGAAATTCGGAGGGGGTCGAGGGGGTCGCGCCTACTATGCTGAAAATAATGCTTACACTTATAATTGGGATGTGATGCATGATTTCGAAGGACTTTTTTCTATCATGGGAGGAGCTAAGGAGGCCGAGATGAAGCTCGACCAACTCTTTCGAGAAGGAAATGGAAGAAGTAAATTCGATTTCTTTGCTAAATTTCCTGACGCATCTGGGCAAGTAGGCCAGTTTTCGATGGGTAATGAACCAAGCTTCAGTATTCCTTACCTCTACAATCAATTTGGGGCGCCTTGGAAAACACAAAAAAGAATTCGTAGTCTTCTGGATCAATGGTTCAACGACGATATTCATGGAATTCCAGGTGACGAAGATGGTGGAGGAATGACCGCGTGGGTTGTTTTTTCGATGATCGGTTTCTACCCCACGACTCCAGGTCTTCCTGTATATGATTTTGGTAGCCCTCTGTTTGATCAGGTCATCATAAATCTCCGTAACGGTAAAAAAATACAGATTGATGCTAAAAATAATTCTAAAGAGAACAAATATATTCAAAAAGTAAAAATCAATGGAAAAGCATGGAATAAAGCTTGGTTTCATCACGAAGTGATCGCCAATGGCGCTCTCATTGAAATTGAAATGGGAAATCATCCGAACCGCCAATGGGGTACAAGACCTGAAGATCTTCTGCGTCGTTCTGCGGAACTGAATCCCGACGATTTAGCGGTTGTACGCTAAAATAGAGGATTGATCTCCCTAGGTTGTTTCCTAAGGAATTGAATTGAATCTATTTTAGCGATTTAAAATGATATCTTTCATTTTAAATCGGATTTTGTCTCTCCTGTTTTAAAAAAGGTTTTTATTTTAAAATAAAAACCGCATGATTGCTTAGAATCCCATTTTAATCATGAAACAGATCAGACTTTCTAAAAGCGCGCATATTTACAAAATCCTTAAAGCGGAGATTTTTTCTGGAAAATATAAGCCAGATGAATACTTTTACAGCGAAACAGAGGTGATGCAACGTTTTGAGGTCTCACGTCCGACTGCTATTCGGGTTCTGAAAGATTTACAACAGGATAAACTTCTTGTTCGTCGAGTAGGATCGGGGACCTATGTGAGTTCTCCCACTCAAGAAAAAAACTCCCCTTGGGGGGTGATGATGTCAACGGGGGAGTCGAGTCACTCGCTTCACCCCATGATCAGTCAGCTTTTGATTGCTACACGTAAAATCAATAAAACTCTCATCATCGGTGATCATAAATGGAGCGAACTCGAATCTCTTTCTCAAGAGGATCAGCGGTCAATTCTCTTCAGACCTTTTCTTCAGGGACAAATTGAAGGGCTTTTTTTTGTACCTTTTTATGACAGCCCTCGTCAAAGCGAACGCAATTGCTATGATGATCTTTTAAATCCCTTTAATCGACTCTTTCTTGATCATCTTCAGCTCTTAAAAATTCCGGTTGTTTTGCTTGATTATGGGATGAATCCTTTTCCTTACCAATCTGATCACGATCTTGTTTCGACAGATCACTTTCAGGGAGGCTATTTACAAGGACAACATCTTCTGCAAAATCCAGCGGGATCAATCCACTTTCTTTGTTCTGAATCCCATGAATTTATCCCTTCTATCCAAGCCCGTCGCGAAGGAGTTCAATTTGCCCTTAGAGAAAAGGGGCTTTCGTTGAAAATCCATAAATTAGATCCTCATAATATCGAAGAGATCAACTGTTTTCTTAAAAAAGAAAAGCCGGATTATCTTATCGCTTCAAATGATGACTATGCGGCGAAGATCATTAATACGCTTTATCAACTTCAAATTGCGATTCCAGATCAGATCAGAGTCATCGGCTTTGACAACAGCCCTGCCTCTGAAAATAGCGTTATCCCCATTACTACAGTACAACAGCCTTTCGCTGAGATTGCTGAAGTTGCTACAAAGATCCTTTCGGATCGCATCGCAGGAAACTCCCTTCCTCAGATAACGATTCTTTTGAAGCCTCAAATGATCGTCAGAAGATCCTCTCCTTAGTTTTGCTCCCTATCCATTCATTTAAAAAGTGAACAGCGAGATTGAGTGATTAATTGACTTATTGATAAAACGATTTACCTTACATCTTATGATGGACCTACATTCAACTTATTTGTTTTCCCTCTTTTTGTTATTCGCGTTTAATTTCTATTCAACCATGCAAGTATTCGGAGTCTAATGATGAGCCAATCTCTTTGGAGTCCTTCTTCGGAATTTATCTCTAAAACAAACCTGACTCATTATACCCAATGGCTATCAGACCAAAGAAATCTGAGATTTTCTGATTATTCCGAACTTTGGAGTTGGTCGACGACTGAACCCCGAGATTTTTGGAAATCGATTGCGGATTATTATCAGGTCAAGTTTTATACACCTCCTGTGGAAGTTCTGACTGTTGATAAAATGCCGAATCATCAGTGGTTTGTTGGGGCCACCTTAAACTATGCCGAACATGCGTTGAGATCGAATTCGCTTCAGCCTGCAATTTTATTTGAGTCTGAATCAATCGATGGAGATCGAAAAACCATTGAAATTTCAAGAAAGGAGTTAAATCGTCAGGTAGCGTCGCTCGTCGATAACTTACGTCAAATGGGAATAAAAAAGGGGGATTGTGTCGCCGGATTTCTTTTGAATACCCCTGAAACCGTCGTTGCTTTTTTAGCCACCGTCAGTCTCGGGGCGATCTGGACGAATTGTCCCTCAGAAATTGGAGTCAAGGGGGTCCTTGATCGTTTGACTCAAATCTCTCCGAAAATTCTCTTTGCAACGCCAACGCATCGATATGGCGGGAAGTCCTATCAACATATTGAGGCTCTCCAAGAGATAGTTGAGGGTCTTCCGTCGTTGACTGACTTTGTCTACGTTCCTGTTCCCGTATCCGACTTTGTTGACGTCATTATGGTGACCTCATATCTTGAAGTTCATCATTGGAGTTCATTAATAAGTTCTCCAAATCCTCCGGCGATTGTTTTTGAAGCCGTTTCGTTTGAGCATCCTCTTTGGATTCTTTATTCCTCTGGAACCACGGGAAAACCGAAGGCCATTGTCCACGGACATGGGGGAGTGCTTCTCGAACATCTTAAGTCGCTCTCGTTGCATCTTGATATTCGTGCAGGGGATCGTTATTTTTGGTACACAACCTCTGGATGGATGATGTGGAATTTCCTCGTTTCCGGTCTTTTACTTGAAGAGGTGACGATTGTTTTGTATGACGGTAGTCCTAAGTACCCTGACTTTGCCGCACTTTGGGATTTAGTCGATCGACATGAAATTGACTACTTTGGAACCAGTGCCCCTTATCTTGCTGCCTGTATGAAGGCCGAAATCTCACCTAAAAAGAATCTCGCTTTCAAAAATCTCCGCAGTATCGGCTCAACAGCAGCTCCTTTGTCTTCAGAGGTTTTTGTATGGATTTATGAAAATGTCAAAAAAGAGCTGATGCTTGGTTCCGTAAGCGGAGGGACCGATATCTGTTCTGCCTTTGTTCTCTCCAATCCGCACCTTCCTGTTGATGCGGGAAAGTTACAATGTCTGGCATTAGGGGCGAAAATCGAGGCGTGGAATGAAAATCAAGAGGCCGTTTTCGGAGCTGTGGGGGAATTAGTTCTTACGGTGCCATATCCCTCGATGCCGGTTTTCTTTTGGGGAGATGATTCCGGAGAACGATTAAAAAGCAGTTATTTTGAAAAATTTCCAGAGATTTGGGTTCATGGTGATTGGATTGAAATTGAATCATTGTGCGGGCCCTGTGTGATTCATGGACGTTCCGATGCGACTCTCAATCGGGGAGGGGTTCGAATGGGAACTTCTGAGTTCTACTCAATTGTTGAAGAGCTTCCTCAAATTGTCGAAGCCTTAGTGATTGATACGGGCGGTTTTGGCCGAGAAGATAAGTTGCTTCTCTTCGTTGTAACCATTGAAGCGAATGTATTAGATGATTCATTAAAAGCGATCATTCACAAGAAGTTAAGAACCTTGGCCTCACCACGACATCTTCCTGATGCCATTTATGAAGTTCCAGCAATTCCGCGAACATTAACGGGAAAGAAAATTGAGATACCGATCAAAAAAATATTTTCCGGTCTCCCCGTAGATCAGGTCGTTCAACGGAACTCCTTATCCAACCCTGAATCTCTCGATTATTTTATCCACTTTTACGAGAACCAATTATCAAAGGAGTTAACTCATGTCTGACGTCGTGATTACTAGTGCCGTTCGTACTTCAATTGGTCGACTAGGAGGCGGACTCAGTTCTCGCTCTTCTTGGGAGCTTGGAGGGACCGTTATTGCAGAGGTTCTTAAGCGATCGGGGGTTCATCCGAATGAAGTTTCTGAAGTGATTCTAGGGCAGGTCTTAACGGCGGGTGCAGGACAGAATCCGGCCCGTAAAGCAGCTGTCTCTGCTGGGATTCCATTCGAAGTTCCTGCTTTTTTAATTAATCAACTTTGCGGATCGGGACTTCGTGCTGTTGCTCTGGGAGGGCAAGCGGTCAAGCTGGGGGACTCTGAGATTGTGGTGGTAGGGGGACAAGAAAGCATGAGTCAGGCCCCACACTGTTCTTTGCTTCGGAAAGGGAATAAACTGGGGGATATCTCCTTTGTGGACACCTTAATTCACGATGGATTATGGGATGCCTTTGGGAATTGTCACATGGGAAAAACCGCAGAGAACATTGCTCAAAAATGGAACATTGATCGAGCCCAACAAGATCTGTATGCCTTGAATTCACAAAATAAAGCCATTGCCGCAAAAAATTCCGGACGCTTTATCGAGGAAGTTGTTCCTGTCTCGATCTACAATCCAAAGGGAGAGACAAGAGTCTGTGAAGATGAAGAAATCCGCATCGATACCACTCTTGAACGATTGGGGAATCTTAGACCTGTTTTTCAGAAAGAGGGAGGGAGCGTCACGGCAGGAAATTCCAGTGGAATTAGCGACGGAGCGGCGGCGCTTGTCTTAATGAGTTCAAAGAGTGCGTTAGCACGGGGGATAGAGCCCTTAGGTCGAATTGTTTCTTGGGCGAGTACCGGTCTCAGTCCCGAGATCATGGGGATGGGGCCTGTCTCTGCAACGAGGTTGGCTTTAAATAAAGCAGGATGGAAAATGGAAGATCTCGACTTGATTGAGGCCAATGAAGCTTTCGCATCACAATCCTGTGCCATTGCTGGGGAGTTGCGCTGGGATCTAGAGAAAGTGAATGTTAACGGTGGGGCGATCGCTTTGGGGCATCCGATCGGAGCCTCAGGAGCAAGAATTCTGGTGACATTACTCCATGAACTCAAACGACGCCAGGGGCGACGTGGACTGGCGACGCTTTGTATCGGTGGCGGAATGGGAATTGCTCTTTGTGTTGAAAGAAATTAAATGAAATCAAATTCTATCGAGAAAGTAGCCGTCATCGGCCTAGGAAACATGGGGCATGGAATTGCTCAGGCTTTCGCTTTTGGTGGTTATGAGGTTTTTGGATATGATGAAGTGAAGAGTTTTAGAGATTCTGCCCAAACACGAATTAAGGCGAATCTCCTGAATTTGAATGCCCTAGGTCTACTTCCCCGCAGAGAGATAGAGCTGATTTTATCAAGAATTCATATCGTGGAGAGAGAAGAGGAAGCGGTTCAAGAGGTTCAGTTTGTGACAGAAGCGGTGAGGGAGGATCTAGCGATCAAGCAGGCATTGTTTGAACGGATTGAAAAAAACGTTTCACCTGAAACGATTTTTGCGAGTAATTCATCGACCTTTCCGATCACGCAATCGGCATTGAATTTGAATCATCCGGAGCGGGCAATTGTGACGCATTGGTTTAATCCTCCGCATATTGTCCCTGTTGTCGAAATCGTTCCTGGATTAAAGACCTCTCTGGAGACGACCAATAAAACAAAAGCGTTGCTTTTAAAAATTGGCAAAGATCCGATTTTAATTCGGAGAGAAATCCCGGGGTTTTTAGTGAATCGAGTCCAAACGGCGATGCTGAGAGAGGTGTGGGATTTAGTGGATCAAGGAGTCGCAAGTCGTGAAGATATCGATCGGGCAATTTCCGGAACCCTCGGATTTCGCCTAGCCGCTTTTGGACCGCTCCAAATCAGTGATTTTGGAGGTCTCGATATCTTGCGGGCGATGTACGCAGGGTTAGCTCCAGAAATCCGCTCGACTTCAGAACTCCCTACGGTCGTAAAGGATCTTGTCGAAAAGGGTCATTATGGAGTGAAAACCGGCGAGGGATTTTACGCCTATCAGCCGGAAGTGATTGCCGACTTAAACGCCAAGAGAGATGTACGATTATTGGCACTCCGTCAGCTCATTTCGCAATGGGCGCAATGCGATTAAGCTGAATATTGATCTCACCTTCTGAATTCAATCGGAATTTTCAGAGCAAGACGACAATGAAAAAATTAGAATAAAATGAAGATTCAACTATTGACAAATTGATAAAACGATTTATCATTTGTATATGAGAAAAATAAATTCAGTCAAATTTATGAAAGCAAATTATAATGCACTTATCTTAGCCGCGTTATTCTGGATGAATTACGGAGAGATGGGGGTGCAAGCACAAAACGCCACATGGACTGGACTGTTGGGTCCGGACGGTACCGTTGCTGCAAATTATACGGGAGGAATTGCGCCTTCAGTGGGAGGTACTCTGACAGTTTCTGGAAATATGACGATCGGAGCGGATAGTGCATCCAAAGTTTCGGCAACAGGAATCACACTATCGGGAGATACAACGATTAGTGGGCCAGGCTTCATGGTCTTAGATAGTGGGAACAATAACGGACGATTTGGAAATTTAAATGGCAGGACTTTAACTTTGAATACGGGGTTAAGATCCGAGGTTTCTGGTGTTATTACTGGCGTACAGGATATCGTTTGGTCGGGAGCGGGGGGGGGCCTTGTTTTGAGTGGATCGAGTAGTATCATTCCTTATGTATTGGGGACATCGACAACAGCGGGTGTCGGATATAATTATGTGAGTGGTATGACTATTTCAACGACTTCTGCGGCTGCGATTGGCGGAGGTGCCTATGTTGCTTATGGTAATACTACAATTCAATTAAATGGCAATTCAGCCACTCTGAATGGATTAGGAGCAAGAAATGCGACAACGATGACTGTTGATATGGGAGTAAACACGATATCGCAGACGACTACTATCACAACGGCTGTGAATGGGTTACTTTCAGCATCGAACACTAATTTAGCGGGTAACGTTGTATTTACGAACGTTAACATTTCAGGATCAGTTCTCGATCAATTTAACTTTAATTTTGCAACGAATAGTAGCACCTCCGAGGTCGATTATGCTCTGGGTAAATATAGTTTTGTTGATGCAACTTCGGGTCTTACTTACTCCTATTCCAATAGCTTAAGAAGTACAGGGAATGCTGTTGCTGGAACGTTTGGTTTCGCCTCAGGTTCAAACGCTCTAGTCTTTTCTGCTATTCCAGAGCCTTCGACTTACGTTTTTGTCTTGATGGGTTCCCTATTGCTGTTTATTTTTCATAAAAATCGTAATCGAAAAATCACGGTAAGTTCTTAAGATCCTTACGCGGTGTAAGGGAAAACAGTTAAACTTCAGGGATTGTTTTCTATCAAAATCGTCTTTTTTCTCAGTCTAAAATTTGAGTGACTTGCCTAAGGAAATAATTAATGAAAAAAATCTTCTCATGCTTAAATGGGCTCTGTTTCGGATTGCTTCTCTCCTCTCTCCTAGGGGGGATTCTGATGACTGATGCAGATAAGAAAGTTTTAGAGGAGAAACAAAAACAGATCGCTGCGCTTCCGAAAGGAACGCAGGTGATCTTAGATCAATCGTATAGTGAATCGAATTTCGCTGGAACGAAGTTTGGATCAGCACAAAATCTCGATCTTTATGTTCCTCCAGGAGAGGGTCCCTTCCCTCTGATTCTTTGGATCCATGGCGGGGGATGGCATTCAGGAGCCAAGGATCTTTGTTCTGTGGGTCGATGGATTCCGGCAGGGTTCGCCATTGCTTCGGTCAATTACCGCTTAACGGTTGATACCCCCTTTCCTGCCCAGATTGAAGACTGTTTTTCAGCCTTAATATGGCTTCGTCAGAATTCAAATAAATATAAAATTGATCCGAATAAGGTTGTCGTATCAGGACATTCCGCAGGGGCTCATTTAGCTGCTTTAGTTGCCTTTACGGGTAATACTGAGGCATTCGTTAAGAAATCGGATGTTTCGACGCAAGTTCAGGCGGCCTCCCTTTGGTCCGGTCCCTATGATTTTGACCGTGATAATGGCTGCTGGCCGAAAACCACTATGGTATGGAATCCCAGTGACCTTTTTGCAAAGTGCTTTTTCCCAAGCGGAGCCTATGAAATTGAGTTCGCCAAAAAAGCTAGCCCGATTAACTACGTTCGTTCCGGCCTCCCTCCGATCATGATCCTTCATGGTGAGAAAGATGATATCGTCACGCAGAAGCATGCGACTCTTCTTCATGAAGCGCTCACGAAACAAGGGAATCAGGTCTTGCTTGATATTCAACCAGGAAAAGATCACTCGACGGTTTTCAATGACGCGACCTTTCAAAAAACAATCGATTTTTTTAAAAAATCGCTTCAGGATAAAAAATAAAAGCATCTCAGTTTACAAATCACTCTTCCGTTGTAATGATCATTTGATCGATTTGATTTGTTTCTGAGTCGGTATTGCCGATTGACATTGGATAGTTTTGCGAAATGATGAGAGGATCTTAGAGAGCGTTAATTAATGAAACACACCTCCCTCAAGCCTCAGCGAGCCTTTACGATTATCTTAACGCTTCTGATTGTCAGTTTAGCCTCTGGCTTAATTTTAGCTTTTTTAGTCAAGACACAGCAGCAGAGAGGAGTCTCTGAACTTTATGTCCAAAATATCGTTGTGGATCTTGAGCTCATTAGTGCCACGGATATGGCCATTGCGACCGTTCAAGAAAAAATTAGAAAATCAAGTCAAATTCTATCGCAAGAAAATGCTCCCACCCATTTGCGATATCGACCTTCGACCCCCAAAATGACCGCGGCAAGCTCCCTGCTTTCTTTTCCGGTTTCAGTTCCCGAACTCCTGACGGAAGGGGAGGATCAGCACTGGACTCGAGTTAACTTAACAGACTTAGCTCAATTTATGTCGATTGGGTGGGGGAGAATCGGTTTAAATAAACAAGATATCAAGACAGAAAAGGGGATCTATCAGAAAATTTATCCAGAAAAGGAAAAATCGAAAAGTATCTTTCTTCAGGGTCATATTTATGATTTAGGGGGATTGTGTGACGCTAATGTGATCCCGTGGGGGAGCCTCATGGAAGCGGAGGATCGAAAGTATAAAGCCTATTCCTACTCCTTAAATCCAGAAAAAATCACGGGACTGAACAATGTTGAAATGAAGCGGATCGGTCAATGGCTTGCGGGGTCGGGATCATCTGATGGAAATACGCTTCGCACTCGGATCAAAGAGATGCATAAAACCGGATTTTTAACGATCGATAATAAAGCAAACGTATTTCTTTCCAGAGAGGAGTTACTCGACTTTATAGATGATTATGAAATCTCTTCACTGAGCACTGAAGTACTAGGAACTTTTTCAAGGGAGATCAATGCACCGAGTTTCCGTCCCACTTTTAATGGAACGACTTTCTCCACATTTAATGCCAGTAGTCTCTATACCTTTAAGTATTTGGAGGAATGTGATGATTCTTGGTCGGGGGTAAAACCGAGAAAATTTAACAGAGATTTTACCCTTCTTCCGGCAATGAGTTCGAATAAGGAGGGGATCTCTGTCCTGAGTCGTCGATTTGCTTTGCGGAAATTGGATCTTCTGGAAAAGGCCTCTGGGACGATTGGAGTCGATTCAGAGATCTATCGGTATTTTGGGCTGACTCGGACCGGTGATGGGGAGCCGTGGCTCTATTCCGCAGGAGCCTTAGATGAGTCGGGGAATACAAAGATTTACCAGCTCAATGATCCTGCTTTCCTTGCTCTTAATCGTGAACCAAATTTTTTTGAGCTTCTTCAGGCCGGTATTCTTGCCGGTTCTCTCGGTCAAAACTCGAAGTCGAATGATCAAACCAGCATTGGAGAAATGATCTTTTGTCAAACTCCCGAGAATGAAATTTCTACCCCTTATCATATTTTTAAAATCGGCTTAAATATTATCGATCAGTGGGATCAGGACAGTTATCCAACAATGCTTCAGTTGATCGGAAGGAAAGTTATCCAGCCTCCTCCTGATTCCACCAATATCTCTCAGGAAGGACAAGTCATGGTTTTGATTGGTCAGGAAGGGTTGCCCCAGATTTCAGAACTCAACTATTTCCTTTTTAGACCGCCCTCAGGGTCCACGGTTCGAACGCCTGTCCCCGTTTCTGGGGGAGTCCTGACGACTTATACTCAGCCCGCTACTTTAGACTATATATTTACATGGTTTGTTCCGGAGTTTTGGGCGATAGAAAATCTGACGACTTCTGTTGTGAATGGTCCGCAGAAATTCCGATTTTCAACGCGGAACGGACGATCTTATCTGATTCCAACACTTAATCAAAATGGAAGGACCTCTTTTCACATCGATTATGCCTCTACTCCTTGTAAGATGGATTTTAATTTGAACCGAACGAACGTTACTTCTCCCCGTATTGCGGATACAAGTGTGACTTCCGTGACTTCGACAACCCCGACAGACCTCAATCAAAATGGAAGTGCGACGATCCCATCAGTTTCTTGGTTTGGGATTCCGAGTTCCTTTAACCTAGCTCAAGACTATAGATCGACCGGAGCGCTGCTCGTTCCAGCCGTCAATCCAGCACGTGCACAGTGGGGATTTTTTAAGTTTGGAAGTGGAAGTAGTAATTTTACATTTGCTTGGTCCTACTTAAAAAATGGAAAATCAGGCGCAATTGATTCGGATTGGCAAGATATCCAGTTACTTCAAGGACTCCTCTATAGTAATGGAGTGGCTAATACTTCCCCAGGAGATGCAGGGCTCTATACGAATAATATGACTGGAAATGTCGCCAATAACTTGGCAACAATTTCTAGCCCTTATTCGACAACAAATCCTGCTTTTTCGATGTCCTTTTCCCCTGTGGATCCTCGTGGAGCAAGAGTCGGATGGACAAATTTTGAAATGACCACTACAAACACCCAACCGAGCCCCAATACTCACCCTTGGTTTGGGATGAATACCGCTTGGCAAATGCTCGCTTCATTATGGGGAAACCCCACGGGGGCTTTATTTTTCCCTTTTAACATTACCTCTGCAAAAAGTAATTCATGGTGGACCGTGAATACAAGTGTCGTTGATTACGTGGATAATCGCAGTACAGGAGTAAACCCTCATTCCTCAATAAGCACACTTCGGTATTACAAAGATAATGATGGCATTGTGCGTCGTGGAGATGGAAATGCAAATTATGGGGTCTATCCGAATCGTCCCGATACTGATTTATCAGCGCGCCCGATTATTTTAAATCGGGCTTTCAAAAATATTGCTGAAATGGGGTACGCCTACCGAGATCTCCCTTGGAAAACAATCGATTTTGCCTCAGGGAATAGTGGAGATCGAGCCCTTCTCGATCTTTTTACACTCGAAGAGGAACCTGAGGTTGTTGCTGGAAAAATAAATTTTCACTCCGCTTCCAAAGAGATTCTTCAGGCATTGCTCGACGGAACGGAGATTGATCCTTTGTCCGGCTCAACGCTTTCAAATAGTTCCGGAATCAATGCGTCAACCGTCGTTGATTCGCTCTTTCAGTTGAAGGAGAAGGTTGAGAATAAGTCCGATTTAGTCACGCAGATGATCACGGCCCTCCCGGAGAGCAATCAGTTGGATACTGCGATTAAATGGAGACGTGAATCAACAATTCGAGCGTTGATTCCCTCCGTTCAAACGCGGACCTGGAATCTTTGTCTCGACCTGAATTGCCAAGTTGCGACGCTTCAGAAAAATAGTCAGGAAAAGGGATCGCGCGCTAGGGTTTGGGTGAGTGTTGCCATCGATCGCTTTACAGGACATGTAGTCGACCGACAAGTGGAGTGGATTCAGTAACGAAGCTGTTATTCTTTGATCATTCAGATAAAACGATTAACTTAAATGCCCTCTAATCCTCTCAGGAATCCATAGGAAAATAAGCAGAATCGTATGATTGATATTTTAGTACTCGTTTTCGCTCTTGGGCTTTTAATGTTGGCCGCCTACCGGGGATGGAGCGTCATCCTTTTTTCCCCTATTTGTGCCTTAGCAGCAATTTGTATGACCGATGTCTCACGGATACTACCGTTATTTAGCGAAGTTTTTATGGAGAAGGTGGCCTCCTTTCTTAAGCTCTATTTCCCTGTATTTATGCTTGGGGCGCTATTCGGAAAGATGATTGAACTGTCAGGATTTTCTAAATCGATCGTCGTTTCTGTGATTCGATTATTTGGCGTGAACCAAGTCATGTTTGCAGTCGTATTTGTCGGGGCTTTATTGACCTATGGCGGAGTTTCCCTTTTCGTTGTTGTCTTTGCGATTTATCCCTTCGCTGCAGAGTTATTTCGAAAAAGCAATATTCCCAAACGATTGATTCCCGCAACAATTGCTTTGGGGGCCTTTACCTTTACCATGGATTCCCTTCCCGGCACTCCGCAACTTCAAAATATTATCCCGACTACTTTTTTTAAAACAACGACCTGGGCCGCCCCCATTTCCGGAATTTTAGGATCTATTTTTATTTTAGTTTGTGGACTGAGTTATCTTCAGTGGAGAGGTCGAGTCGCATTCAATCGAGGCGAGGGCTATGGTACCGGGCACCGAAATGAGCCAGAACGATTACCGGAAACCGCAATGCCCTCTCCGTTTTTAGCGATCCTTCCTCTCCTCCTTGTCGCCTTTCTGAACAAATATTTTACATTTGCGATTCCCCAATATTTTGGTTCTCATTTCGAATTAGCGATTTTAAAAAAAGTGGTCATTATTGATATTGAGAAATGGACGGCAATTTGGGCCGTCGAAGGGGCCCTCGTTGTAGGAATTATTTTTGTCATCTGTACTGGTTTTAAGCAAATCGCCCCAAAATGGGCTGACGGTTCTCATAGTGCTGTTACAGGATCGCTCGTTGCCTCAATGAATACTGCCTCGGAATATGGATTTGGATCGGTAATCGCCGGTCTCCCGGGATTTACATTAATTTTGAACAGTTTAAACGGGATTTCTAATCCACTGATCCACCAGGCGATCTCCGTGACGACACTGGCGGGAATTACCGGGTCGGCCTCTGGGGGATTGAGCATTGCCTTGGCCGCGATGGGGGACTCCTTTATTGAGGCAGCCTCTCTCCATCAAATCCCCCTCGAAGTTCTTCATCGTGTCGCCTCAATGGCGAGTGGGGGAATGGATACTCTTCCCCATAATGGAGCCGTAATCACCCTTCTTTTAGTGACCGGATTAACTCACAAGTCCTCCTACGGGGATATTTTTGTCCTGACCCTGATCAAAACAACGGCCGTATTTGTCGTGATCGGCCTATACGTACTTTTTAACATCTACTAATCCATCGGCTTTGGTGAAGAGAGTATTGAGCCAGCGATCGCTTTTGGCATTAAGTGAGTTTTTGAGAGAGATTAAATTCGTACTGGACAAATGATAAATCTGGTTTATTTTAAATTAGTTAAACGTTTTACTAAAAAGGATCATTATGAAAAACAGAGATAACGGTAATTTTTGGCTCTATTTGAGCTGCTTCTTCATCAATTTAATAATGACGACCGTTTTTGCTGAAATTCAGTTGACGGAGGAGGAGAGAAAAAGCGTTGCTGTAAAAAAAGAATTTATCGCCAAACTCCCGAAGGGGACGGTCTCGGTTATTGATCAACCTTATGTGGAGCCGATGTTTGTCGGGACAAAGTTTGGATCGACACAAGATCTAGATCTCTATGTTCCTGCCGGAAAGGGGCCTTTCCCAGTGATTCTCTGGATGCATGGAGGAAGTTGGCACTCCGGAAATAAAGAGTCGTGTGGTTTTGTTTCTTTTATTTTTTCTGGCTTTGCAGTCGCTTCAGTTAACTATCGACTAACTGGAGATGCCCCTTTTCCTGCTCAAATCGAAGACGTTTTTTCTGCCTTGGAATGGATTCGTGTCAATTCAGGCCAATACAACCTAGATCCTGATAAAATTGGGGTCATGGGCTATTCGGCAGGGGCATTGTTAGCTGCTTTAGTCGTGCAAACGGAAGTGACGGGGGAGTTCGTTAACTCTTCTGGTCGCTTTCCTCGAGTGAAGGCGGCGGCGGTTTGGGCAGGGGTGAGCGATCTGAATCGAGAGACAGGGGATTGGCCGAAGTCCTCATTCATCTGGAATCCTCAAGATACTTTTAATAAGACCTTTTTTCAAGGAGGGGTAAATGATCCTAAAACTGCAAAAAGAGCCAGTCCGATGAGTTATGTGCGTCCGGGACTTCCGCCTATTATTATTGTCCATGGTGAAAAAGATGAAATTGTACCGCAAGGACATGCGATTTCATTCTCAGAGGCTCTTGCCAAAGAAGGAAACAAGGTCTCTCTTTTATTGGAAGCAGGGAGGGGACATGGAAACATTTCAACAGAGGTGACCTTTAGAAAAACGATCGAGTTTTTTAAGGAAGCATTTGGGGAAAAGAAATGACAAATTTAAAAAACGGAGCACAATACGTCGCTATGAAAAATAATCTAAATTTTATTTTAAGATTTCTTCTTGTCGTTGCATTTCAATTCATGTTGGCCTTTACGGAGGACCCCCCCTTTCCTAAAAAAACCGGATTTCTTATTTTTGAAGAAAACTTTACTGCTGGCGAAAAGGGTCCGCTTAATCAATATGAATATTCCATGCGAGCTAAAATGCTTAAGGCCGAGGGGAATTATACATTAGGACTCCCTAAGGACTTTGAAGTTGTTGATAAAGGGATGGGAATGACGAGTGAAGTGGAAAGTCATGTTGTTTGGGCGGCCAAAACCCCTCAATTAAATGAAAATCACGAAGGATTTGCTGCCCATTTTTGGGTTGAAATACATGGTGCAATCAAAAAAATTGGCGGCATGTCGGTCGGTTTCTTTGGAAGCGCAAAGGGAGGAGTCACAGGCAAGTTTCAAGTGGGTCTGACAGGCTTTCCGGTGAATTCGATTCTATCGATCTCGGGAGGTCCTGAGCATCCTGCGGGACTCTTTGTCAGGGGCGAAAAGAATAAACTCCTCTACAGTGCTCTCCCGAAAATGAAAGGGGAGGCCCTTGAATTGCCGATGGTCGTTTCAATTATTCTCTCTCATTCCGGAAAAGCAGCGGTTTGGGTTAATTTAAAAAAAGAATGGGAAGGAACGACCCGCTTTAACTATATCGAATCTTCGGAACTTGAGGATACGAATGACGCCACTCGCGTTTCAGGTTTGACGACTACTTTTTTAGGTGACAATAAAAAGGTAAGCGATAGCGGCAATGAGGTTTCAGTGATTAAGGCTTATCGATTTGAAGGGCTCACTGAAAAGGAATTTGAAAGCTATATTCAAACAGATGAGCTTGAAAAATGAAGCGGCGAGGACTTTACCTTTTATGGGGATGAAGGGCTTTCTTGAGCTTTTGATGATCTAATTCCCCCTCTGATTTTGCAATAACAATCATCGCAACTGAATTTCCAATTAGATTCGTAATCGCTCTTGCTTCAGACATAAAGCGATCAACTCCCAAGATAAGGGCCAATCCAGCAACGGGAATTTTTCCGAAGGAAGAAAGAGTCGCTGCAAGTGTAATAAATCCTCCTCCCGAAACCGCAGCAGATCCTTTGGATGTCACCAAAAGGAGACCGAGGATACAAAACTCATCACGAAACGTTAATGAGGTGTTTGTTGCTTGGGCAATGAATAGCGCCGCCATTGTGAGATAGATCGAGGTTCCATCAAGATTGAAAGAATATCCGGCGGGAAGAACAAGTCCTACGACTGATTTTGAGCAGCCTAAGTGCTCCATTTTTGTCATGAGTTGAGGTAAAGCGGATTCAGAGGAGGAGGTTCCAAGAACGATGAGTATCTCCTCTTTAAGATAGACGAGGAGGCTCCAAAGGTTGAATCCATTAAACCACGCAATGATTACTAAAACAATAAAGATGAAGCAGCCACAGGTTAGATAGACACAGGCGAGCAGTTTTCCAAGCGACCAAAGGGTCTGGATGCCATACTTTCCAATCGTGAAGGCCATCGACCCAAAGGCAGCGAGAGGGGCAAGCTTCATGACCATTCCGACGATTCCTAAGAGCGCTTTTGAAGTTTGCTGAAGAAGATCAATGATCGGTTTTGATGTGTCATGAAAAGTGGCTAATGAGAGTCCAAAGAGAATCGAGAAAAAGAGGATTTGAAGGATATCTCCATGAGCAAAGGCATCGATAATATTATGAGGAATGAGATTCAGAATAAAACCACTGACATCTTGGGGTGGGGAATGTTGATATTGTGAAATTGCGGAGGAATCAAGTAAAGCGATATTCGCATTAATACCCTCTCCTGGCTTTACGTATTTAACGACGAGATACCCGATGATCAGGGCAAGTGTGGTCAGAACTTCAAAATAGAGGAGAGCTTTGAATCCAATTCTTTTAATCCGCTTCAGATCTCCCATTTCCGCAATTCCGACGACGATGGTGACGAAAATAATTGGTCCAATGACCATTTTTATTAATTTAACAAATATATCCCCTAAAAGTTTGAATTCAACAGCGAGGGCTGGGGAGTAGTTACCGAGAAAAGCCCCTATGAGAATGGCAATGAGGACATGAAAATAGAGAGCGTTATACCAACGGGAGGGGGGAGCTCCTTGAGAGTTACTCGTCATAATCCTAATTCTTTAAAAAACAAATCAACCCGATTAGGGGGAGTTATCGTTCCTGAGGAATCCTTGTTCCACTAAAGTTTGAAAAGCAATTTCTTTGAGCGATTTAATTAATTTGGGATCAAGGGCTTTATTTTTATATTGAGGGGTTGGGATTGATATCTCTTTGGGATTTTTATTAAATAGAATTCCATAAAAAAGATAGGTATTCAGCATTTTTCCGTAGACAGAAGGGTGCTTCTCGTCGTCAAAAAGAATATTAGTTGATGGATCTGTATCCTGGAGTCCTGAAAATTTTATCCAAGCTAATCCAACGGGAGCAACGACGACATTGAGTTCCATTCCAATCTTGGTATAGTTTTCATGAATAATCGAGGAGAGGGAGAGTTTCTTTTTATCCGGAGGCGTCGTACTAAAGAGAATTATTTTACAAGAATGGTTGTGCTGCTTAATTTTGTCATGAAGGATTCGAAGGGAGGGAGAAAAGGTATTAAAATGAGGATCCGTGGGGATTGCTTCTGAAGTATTTCCTTGTAAAACAACATAGTCCCAGAGACCTATTTTTAAGACGGTCTCTAGGTTCTTATTCTCGGCATGCTGAAAGAAAAAGCGCCCACCCTCGGTATGCTCTTGAATGTTCGTTTTAATCTTCATCGAGAGGGTCAAATCCCTAAGTGCCTCGGGAAGTCCTCCGCTCCAAAAGGTGATGCTATTTCCGACAAAAAGAATGTTGTAGGGGCGAGTTTTTTCAGTGGGAGGATTTAAAAAGTGGGCTTCATTATAGAGGTGGGCGCATAATGGATTTGAGAAAATTGTAAAATAAAATAGAAAAAGATAAAGCAATCGGATGAAGCTGATATTCATAATCTAAAAGATTAACATGGAATGTGGAAATATCAAGAAAAGATTAAACGTATTACCATTTTTATGCAATAGCTATTTTGTATTGGATAATTCAAGGATTTACGTGCATTTTAAGACTCATCCATTGATAAATTTAGGGCAATCAGATTCGGAACGGTAGTCATCGCGAAAAGATTGCTTTGCTCTTTTAGGTTTTAATTCTACGATTTCACTCGATGAAGCCAGTTATCACCATTCATGATATCGCAAAAAAAGCTAAAGTTTCATTAGCGACTGTTTCTCTTGTTTTAAATCGAAAGGGAAGAATCAGTGAAAAGACTCAAGAAAGAGTAAGAAAAGCGGTTCGCGAGATGAATTATTCACCAAATTATTCCGGTCGAATACTCCGTCGCAAATGTTCTCAACAGATTGCACTTCTCTATTATCCTAGGGCTTCTGCGATATTTAATAATCCATTTTACTCAAAAATTATTGAGGGTTTGCTGGAACGCCTTTCGCAGAATAAATATAATATTGTGCTTGGAAATTGTGATCTTTCTGAGGAGAGCTTCACGATCCCCGATTATCTTCAAAATGGATCGGTGGATGCGTTAATTTTAACGGGAGACCTGCCGGAAAAAGCTGCGCTCCATTTTTCTGATCTACGAATCCCGATTTTGCTTTTGGATTCTTTTTCAAAGCATTTAGCTGCCGATTCTTTGACTTCTGATGGGTTTCAAGGAGTGATGGATTCGATCGATCATTTGGTTTCATTGGGACATCGTCACATTGCTTATGTGACCCATGAATTAGATCTTTATAATGTACAGACTCGAATAAACGGTTTTAAAGCGGCAATTCAAAAAAACTCACTTCCATTGCTCGGTTGTCCTTTGATTCGTATGCCCGTGGGGAAAAATGTTGAATGGTTAGCTCAGGAGGTGCTAAAGGCGACCCGATCTAAAGCCCCCATTACCGCCTTTGTTGCGGTCAACGATACCATTGCATTTTGGGTTTCCCATTTTCTTCAGAAAGAGGCGATCCAGCTGCCTCGGTTCTTGAGTTTTATCGGTTTTGATGATGATGAGGAGTACAGCCAGAGGGATATTCCGATGACGACCATTTCTGTTCCTAAGCGGGAGATTGGAATTCGCGCAGCGGAGATTATTTTAACACGCATTTCAAACAGTGACTTGCCATTGCAAAAAGTCGTCATTCCTGTTTCCCTCGTTCGCCGCAATTCAACGGTTGTCGTTAAATAACAGGTCAATACCGTTCTTTTAAGTTCTGGAAAGGATTTAAGTTAAACGTTTTACTTTTGTTTTGACTTTTTGATGGATGATGATAGTATTCATTACATGAGTTGGTTTTTAATTTTCCTCTCCTTCTTTTTATTGATCTTTGTCTGCGGGGAGGCTGGGGAGCCTTCCTATCCTCAGATAAGGAATTCGGTGACATGCGGATATCAAGGATGGTTCTCGGCTTCACGAGACGTGGATATTAAAAATTGGCGACACTATTCCGCCAATCATCGTGCTTTTGAAGAGGGATCACTCGGAATTGAACTTTGGCCCGACATGACGGAGATGGATGCGGATGAAAAGTTTGTAACAAATTTTAAGAATTCAAAAGGGGAGCCTCAGTTTGTTTATAGCTCTGAGAACAAAAAGACGATCAATCGTCATTTTAAATGGATGAAGCAATATAATATAGATGGGGTTTATCTTCAACGATTTGGAACTGAAATCAAAAACAGCAACAGTGCCAATGCACAGTTTGTAGACAGCGTCCTTCGATCCTCTCTAGAAGCCGCTATTGAGCATAAGCGAGGGATCAGTATTACTTACGATTTATCAGGTCTTGAATCGGGTGAGCTAATGAGTGTCATTGCTCAGGATTGGAAACGACTTTGCGATCAATACCGAATTCGTGAGCAGTCCTGTTTTTTTCATGATGCAAAGAAGCCAGTGGTGATGATTTGGGGGGTTGGATTTAATGATGGACGTAAATATACCTTAAAGGAGACCTCAGAGCTCCTTGAGTTCTTTCAAAATGACCCTCTCTATGGAGGCAATCGAGTGATTTTTGGGGTTCCCACTTTTTGGAGAGAAATGAAAGCGGATGCAATCAGTGATCCATTATTGCATGATATGATTCGTCGCTCTGGAATGGTGAGTCCTTGGTTTGTTGGTCGTTATAAAACAATTTTGGAGGTTACGAAGCATACCGAAAGAAATGTGAAGGCTGATATTGAATGGTGTCAAAGAAATGGGGTGGAGTATCTTCCAGTTTGTTTTCCTGGATTTAGCTGGAGAAATCTCATGGAATCTCGAGGGAAGGTAGAGTCGTGGAATTATATTCCACGTTTGCAAGGGAGTTTTTTTTGGTCTCAAGCAAGTCAATATTATAAAGCGGGGGCGAAGATGCTTTATATTGCGATGTTCGATGAAATGGATGAAGGGACTGCAATTTTTAAATGTACCAACGATGTTCCCGTTGGAAAGGCGGGAAGAGAGCTCTTTTTGACTTATGAAGGACTCCCTTCGGATCATTATCTTTGGTTATCTGGAAAAATTAATGAAATGTTTAAAGGTAAATTGCCCATAAGTGAGAATCAGCCAGAGCGAAAATCTGACGATCGACGGTTATTCGATAAATTAGCTCCCTCTAAGTAGTTTTAGTCTTAGTAGGGTTCGTTAGGAATTTTTAAATTAAAAACTTCTTTTTAAATGAATAATCGTTATCTTCATCGCTAGGTTTCTCTCGATCCTATGATAAAAAATAAATATTCATCTGGCTTTTCTTTAGTTGAGGTCATGATGTCTATTTTTATTGTTTCTGTTGCTTTAATTCCCCTGATGGGATTAATCCCTGTCGGCTTAAAAAATGCTCAGATTTCTTCAGAGGAAACTCATGCGGTCCACCTTTTGTCAGCGGTCGTGCAGGATTTAAAATATACAAAGAGTTCAAGTGAGAAATCTTATCTTTTTAAAATTGATCAAACCCCTTACCGCACCGTAAAAGAGGGGACTGTCAATCGAGTTTGGATCGATTCTTTTTGGAATGTTTACTCCCAAAAAAAAACTAATGGGATGTATTATGAATTGGAATGGGTATACACCCAAGTTCCGGATATCAATAGTTTTCTTCCTGTTATTGGAAGGTTCACGGTCAAATGGCCTCCCCCAAAAAAAAGTGAAAATAATTCTAATAAGGCGGGGGAAGTTTCGGTATTAATTGCTTTTAAAAAAGCCGCCTAAATCATTTAAATCAGATGTATTCTTCTAAAACAATATTTAAGCATTCCTTTACCCTTATCGAGTTGATGTTCGCTATGGCGATTTCTACAGCAATTGTGTGTATTTTAATTTCTATCGTTGGCTTAATTGAGAAATCAATGAAACGCAGCAGTCAAATTATGACGACAAGTGCGAAAGCGAGATTTGTTTTTGACCGTATTGGAAATGATCTTAAAAAGATGCCCCAAAGAACGGATATTGACTATCGAATGACAAATAATGTGACGAGAGAAGATTTTTTGCGTTTCATCACTCAGATTAAAAGTCCTGAGGCTGATCGAAATCTTTCTTTAGTTGGCTATAAGATTCAATCTGATACCAATGGTGTTTTTGGAATTTATCGGGGAGTTCATGGCTACCACTGGAGTGATATCGGTTTTATGGGGATCAACGCTCAAGGAACAGTCCCTAATCTTATGAAACTCCCATCAGTTCTTAACTTGAGCGATGATGAGTACGAGTTGATCATGCCCGGAGTTCTAAAAGTAGGACTTGCTTTTCAATACAAAAACGACGGAATAATTTATCGTGCACCCCCGTTTTATCCACGAGGAACTAACACATCTATCACATTTTTACAAATTACTAATATTTCCTCGATCGTGCTCGGAATGGTGGTGATGGACTTAAAAAATGAACGCCCCTTGACTGAAGATATTTCAAATCAATTAGCAAACGTATTTACGGGGGCCCCTGAAGGGATTACCCCTCTTCCCCATTGGAATACTAATTTAGAACTTCAACTTTCGAAGCATTCAGATGAGATTATAAAATCATTCGCTAAATCGATCCAAATTTATCAACGTTTTTATCCTCTTGAATAACTCAGAGGACTCTCTATTTGCCGATCTCTAGTTAAAAAATCCCTTTTTCTTTTTCGGTTCCTCTTCCACGACCGGTTCTGGGAATCGGGAGGCGTCACGGGCATTGGCAAGGGCCTCTTCACGGGAGATGATCCCTTGCTTGTAAAGATCAAGGAGGCTGTCATCGAGGAGATTCATCCCATCGTGGCTTCCAATTTGGATCAGGCCAGGAATCATGTACGATTTTCGATCGCGAATACAGGCGCGGATCGCGTTGTTGGCAACGAGGGTCTCGGTGGCCATCACGCGACCTTCGATATCGATACGCGGAAGAAGCCGCTGGGAGACAATTGCCTGAAGACTGTTCGAGAGCTGGGTGACAATTTGATTTTGTTGATCGGCAGGAAAGACATCGACGAGTCGATCGATCGACTTTGCGGCATCGATGGTGTGCAGCGTGGCAATGACCAAGTGGCCGGTTTCCGCCGCGGTAATCGCTGTTTGAATGGTTTCGAGATCGCGCATCTCGCTGATCACAATCACATCAGGATCTTGACGGAGAACGTGACGCAGGGCGGCATTAAAGGAGTGGGTATCGGTTCCGATTTCCCGTTGTTTAATCAAACAGAGGTTGTTGGAGTAGATGTATTCCACGGGATCTTCAATCGTGACAATCACTCCCGATCGTGTGTTGTTGAGGGTTTGGATCATCGAGGCCAAGGTCGTGGTCTTTCCCGATCCCGTACTCCCGGTCACGAGAATGAGCCCATCCTCCTTTTGACAGATCCGTTCCAGCGTCGTGCGATGTCCTAGTTCGATCAGAGAGGGAATCGTTTTGGAGATGACGCGAAAAGTCGCCTCGAGATTGCCTCGGGAGTAGTGAGCATTGGCGCGGAAACGTCCGACATCCTGAATTTCAAGAACGAAATCGAGTTCCCAGGTTTCCTCTAGACGGGAGCGTTGAGACTCTGTGAGGGCGCTGAGGACGAGATCGCGACAGCTCTCGGCGGTGAGAAGCTCCTCGGTGAGCGGTTGGAGCATCCCCGTTTGTCGGATCATCGGCGGTGAGCCGACGCTCAAATGAAGATCGGAACTTCCATGATGAGCGGTTCCGTGAAGCAAGGTGACGAGATCCATATTAAGCGATTCCTTTGAGAGCCCTTTGAAGGTCCTGTGGGTTTTGGACAATCGAAAGAGCCGCCTCTTCCGAGATGAGATTTTTTCGACAAAGTTGAATGAGCCAGTTTAAAATCGAACAGTTCTTTGGAGAGTCCGATTTGTGAAGAAAATCGATCAACTCCTTCCATCGATTCTCCAGAATATAACGACGACTGAGGCCTTGATTATGAAGGTGCTCGACCGCAGCCACCATCCCGCCATCAAGAGCCGGGAGCAGTCGTTGACATTGGATGCCGATGAGTTGCGAGCTTAAAATCATACTGATCCCCTCCCGCTCATCGGAAGGAAAAAGACGAACAAGCCGCTCTAACGACTCGGTACAGGTTCCGCTGTGGAGTGTCGCAATCACCAGATGGCCTGTCTCCGCTGCTTGAAGGGCAATTTGCGCGGTTTCACGGTCGCGAATCTCTCCGACCATGATAATATCGGGACTTTGACGGAGCGCCTGTTTTAATCCACGAGCGAAGCTATCGGTATCGACGCCGACCTCTCTTTGTGTGAAAATACAGTGATGTCCGACAAAAAGAAATTCAATCGGATCTTCAATGGAGAGAATGTGTTTCGTGAAATTTTGATTCACCCATTCGAGACCGGCGGCAATGGTGGTCGATTTTCCGGTGTTGGTAGGACCGGTAATGAGAATCAAACCGGATTTGCGGCTCATCCACTCTTTTAAAAGTTCGTGAGGAAGCCCCAAGGTTTCGAGAGGGGGAACGGTCGTGGCGACTCGACGCACAATCGCTGAGGAGAGCCCGAGTTGGCGAAAGAAACTGACACGAAATCGAGCCCCATTCGCGTGGGTGTAGCTGGCATCCGCATCGCGAGACTCCAAAGGAACGTTGCAGAGGGTGCGAAATGCGGAGAGATCCTCGAGGGAGATTGCCGATTCACCCCAAGTCAGAATTTCACCATGTTGTCGGACTTTCGGAATTTCCCCTTGGCGAACAAATAAATCGGAGGCCGCATGATCAATCATCGCAGCGCAAAGAGAGGCAATCAGGGAGTGGGACATCAGTGAATTGAAGCGCTGAAAATTGAAAATACGAGGATAAATAAAAAAACGGGTCCCTTTTTAGCGGAGTTTCACCAGCAAAATTCGGAGGGGGTTAATCCGTGCGATAGGGATTCGCCTTTTCTGGAGCATTCGGGGAGCCGACTTCGAAGGGGATATGGACGATTTTAGAGATCGAACGCCTCAAAATAAATGCTAAATATAGATTCTCCTCAGCGCTTGATTGTGCTCTTAAGTAAAAAATTTAAGGAAGGGGTTGCCTTAAACTCGACGTAGATCTGATAAGAAAAAATTCCCTTCGAGACTCCAATTGCCCATTGATTAAGTTTCAAGAGAATCCGACTTAAACGATTTTGACCCAGGGCAGCAGGAAAGGGAACTGGAATTCCTCGCTCTTGTGTAATTTCATAACCGTACTGCTCCAAAAGTCGTCGGATCGAACTGAAGGTAAAGAGTCGTGTATGCGTCATATCGAGAATCCCTCGTTTCCCATAATTAAACTGTCCCATAAGCAACATCAATCGCACCAAAATAAAGGCAACATTTCCTGTGGTCAGAACAAATTTGATCGATTGATTGGCTTCCGTCGTTTCGTAAATTATTTTAAGAAAATTTTCAGGGGAGTTCAAATGTTCGATCACATCGAGGATCAACACCACATCCCCTTGCTCGAGGGGTTCCGGGATTGGATTCTCCTCGAAATCGTTCCCCCTTATTTGTTGCGGCAAGGAGGCTGCCCGAACGCCATCACGATCGCCACCCAGGAGACGGCATCCCTTGGCTCTCAGAGCCTCTTGAAAGGCAGCAGGCCCTCGGCCGATCTGAATGACTCTCGATCCAACGGGGACTGCCTCCAAGGCATAAGAATGGGAGCTCGCATAATGGAGTTTTGCCGCATAGTCGACATTCAGTGGCTCATTACTTCTCCATTCGATATCATAATTGCGGCGATAAAAGATTTGGTATCGCTGTAGCCAAGCAAGCACGGTCGTCCCGATAATATCAAAGGCGTACTTTATTCCGTTCACTCGACAGATCTCCTCACCATAGAAAGTCGGAATGGCAATCTCACAGATCCGAAGCTTCGCCAGAACAAGCTGAATGATGATCTCCGTATCAAAATGAAAATCATTGGTATTATACTGAAAAGGAATTTGTTTCAATGCCGCTACCGAATAGAAACGATAGCCGGAATGAAACTCGCTCAAATCGGTTCCCAAAATCCAGTTTTCGAATCGGGTCAAAACTTTATTTCCTAGATATTTGTAAAGTGGCATCCCCCCTTTGAGAGCTCCAAAAGGGGTCAACATTCGCGATCCAAAGACAGCATCGGCCCTTCCCTCAAGTAATGGCTTGATCAACAGGGGAATGAGTTCAGGGGAATACTGTCCATCTCCATGAAGTAAAACAACGATCTCAAACTGATTCTCAATCGCATACAAATAGCCGATCTTTTGATTTCCTCCGTAACGTTGATTTTTGGGGTTCTTTAAAACGGTTATCGGAAAGGGAAGCTCACCACTTTCGGAGATTTTTTTCCCAAGCTCAAAGGTGCGATCCTCCGAAGCATCATCGATGATGAGAACTTCAAAAGCGACCTCGGGGATTTCTTTAGGGATTCGACGCAGGAGCGTTTCGATCGTTGATTCTGCCTTATAGGCGACTATAAATATAAGCGCCCGCTTCATAAAGTCCTTAAGGGACTCAAAATAACTAAAGTTAACCCCGAGAGCAAACTCAATTTCAGTGTATCCTGTGGTTCCAACGGTCGTTTTTAGGTTCATAAAAGGGGAATAATCGGAGGATTCTTAGGGTAAATCTTTCGCAACTGACTCTCGTTGTTTTAAATAGAGATATTTTTACTTAATTTTCTTCTAGCTATTTTTATCGATCCATGATATAAATAGTCATGCTAAAGGTCACTATTGATTCTGTACCGGTACAATTAGAGGTTCCTGAAGGTGCCTCTTTCGCTCAGATTTGTGCGGCAGCAATGAAGATTCTCCTCGTTGATAGTCGTGCGATCTCTGAATGTAAACTCGACGGAAAAGTCGTTGTTGAACCGGATAAAGTTGACACGTTGCTTTCGACCTTTACGAATCTCGAAATTCTATCTCGACCGCTCAAAGAGATTTTACTGACAACCCTCCAACAGCATGTTCTTGAGCTCAAACAACTCGAGCAACTGACCGAGCAGCTGGTTACGGATTGCCTCCTTGCAGAGCCACAAGAAATTGTCGATCAATGGTCGAATATCTGCAACATCACCAAAAAGAAGCTCTCGATTATTCCGACCTTAGCCCCGATTCTGGATGAGAAACAGCTCGAAGCGCAAATGGAACCGCTGTTTAAAGATTTAAATACCATTATGACCGCTGCCTCCACCTCCTTCTCCACAGCGGATGTCGTCTCTTTTTCAGACACCCTTGAGAATGATTTTCAGCCTTGGATCCAAAAGTTTCGTTCTGTAATTCAAACCGCACAAACTGAAGTCGAAAAATTCAAAACGGCATAAACCTATGGACCCAAAATCAGCTTATCTCAAGGGACAAATTGAAACCTCTTCCCCAGCTCAGCAGGTGGTGATGCTTTATGATGGTCTGATTCGCTTTTGTAACGAAGCCAAGAACCATCTCTCAGGGGAAGACGGAGATCAACTCGAAGCAGGGGCGAGGGCCGTCAAACGCGCCACCGATATCTTAACTGAACTCAATAGCACCCTCAAACATGAGGTCTTTCCTGAACTTTGCACCCAACTGAGCAATCTCTATCTTTTTTTCACCGAACAGCTTTCTAAATCGGTTCGCGAAAACTCAGCGAAACCGATTCAAGATATCCTCCCCATGATCGAGAACCTTCGTGATTCTTGGCAAAAAGCGGAAGATCAATTCCAAGCGACGAACAAGGGCGAATAGCCCCTCCTTGAATCGTAAAAACAAAGTCAATTTCGAATAAGGAGCCGACTCCGTCCTCAATAAATCTCTTTCTTTGGTTTCATATTTTTTGGCATCTTTGGTTTTTGCTTCTATTGAATGATTGGATTATATCCGTGTTTATCCGTGTCCATCCGTGGTTAAACCCATTTCTTGCATTAGAACTGGAGGGGCAGCCCCGACAGGTCGGGGCTGCCTTCCCCGTCCGATGAGGCACAGAGCCTGTGCCCCTCCATTTTTTATCACCATTTTGGTGATATCGTTTGCGAGGTATATCCATTCCCAATGCAAGAA
>CAMCSM010000003.1 GCA_945877805.1 Methylacidiphilum caldifontis
AAAGCTCGGAATCCCTTTCGACGTGCCTCTCTGAGCGCGGCTAAGGTATCGGCCGTCTCTCCCGATTGACTGACAACAAAAACGAGGGTGCGACGATCCATCGGACAATTTCGATAGCGGAACTCACTTGCAAAATCGGTCTCCACAGGAATTTGCGCCAATGACTCAATGAGGTATTCACCGACCATCGCAGAATGGAGGGCGGTTCCGCAGGCAAAGATATTAATTCGCTCAATTTCTAAAAGCTCTTTCGGGGTCATATTCAGTCCCCCGAGCTTGGCCGCATACTCCTCTAAATCTAAACGTCCACGAAAAGCATTTTGGATCGATTGCGGCTGTTCAAAAATCTCTTTCAACATAAAATGCGGGAATTCCCCCATCTCTGCTTTTGCATCCGCAAGATCCACCTCAGTCACTTCATAGCCGGCATGTGGCTTGGTCAACGAGGAAATCGTAAAAATCCCCCCTTTCACATTCACAACATCGTAATCATTTAAATAAACGACTTTTTGAGTGTGAGAAATAATCGCTGAAACATCACTTGTAAGAAAATGTTCCCGTTCTCCAATTGCTAATACCAACGGACTTCCTCGTCGAGCCCCGATAAACTGATCAGGGTGATCTTCATGAATCACCGCAACACCATAAGTTCCATTGACCTCTTTCAACGAGGATTTGAGGGCATTTTCTAAGCGATTTAAATCCGTCGAAGGTAATTTATCATAATGCTCACCAATCAAATGAGCTAATACTTCAGTATCTGTCTCTGAAGTAAAAGTATGGCCTTGGGCTAAAAAACGGGATTTTAAAGAATTATAGTTTTCAATTACGCCGTTATGGACGATCGCTAATTTTCCCGATTGATCGCGATGGGGATGGGCATTTTCATCACTGGGACCGCCATGAGTAGCCCAACGGGTATGACTAATTCCTAGATGGCCAGACAGAGGAGAGACCGCGAGAGCCTCCCTTAAAAATTGAATACGTCCTTTTTTCTTCAGGATCTGAAGCCCTTTTCCATTAATTACTGCCATTCCAGAAGAGTCGTATCCACGATACTCCAATCGAAAAAGTCCCTCTAAAAGGATCGGTTGCGCCTCGCGTTCCCCTAAATAAGCTACAATTCCACACATAAAGTCAGGCAGAGTAACAAGGAATAGGGACTATCGTAAAATAAAAAATTTACCGATTTTTTGTTGCCATCGGCATGAGCAATGCTTACTTAAGGAGGCTCAGTTGAAAGGTTGGTCATCTCTCCTGCGTGCGGGTGCTCACAGAAGTCTTAAGATTCCAGGTCTGATACGAGCAGTGTTTAAGTAATAATAAGAGGTCTTATGAATTCGAAATTGTATGTAGGGAACCTTCCGTTCTCTGCTGATGAATCCCAAATTGAATCCGCATTTGCCGAGTTTGGCGCGGTTTCTCAAGTTCAAATCGTCCGTGATCGTGAAACGCAACGCCCTCGTGGCTTTGCCTTTGTTACCATGGGAACAGCCGAAGAGGCCCAAGCAGCTATCAGTGGCTTGCACGGGAAAGACTTAGGCGGTCGTTCTATCACCGTAAATGAAGCTCGTCCTAAGGAAGATCGCCCACAGCGCTCTTTTGATGGACCTCGTGGTGGTGGCGGCGGTGGTGGTTATGGCGGTGGCGAACGTCGTGGCGGCGGTGGTGGTTATGGCGGCGGCGAACGTCGTGGCGGTGGTGGTGGTGGACATCGCGACCGTTACTAAAAAGACCTCTTTCGTCTGATCATTTTTAAAATCCTTTACCCCCCCATGAATCTTGAATTCATGGGGGGCTATTTGATTTTAGAATAAATCCTTCCCGTATTTATTCACCCACTTCTTTTCTCGCTCCATTTGCTCCACCGCTTTTTTAGCCATCATCGGCTCAATCCAATGTCGCTCCCACTGTAAAAATCCAATAGTGATCATTGATCCTACCGTCAAAAGCCATGTGACCCCCGCCAGTAAAGCGGCAAATAAACGGTCTTTAAATAGAAGATATCCCCAGGAGGTGGGATAACCGACCATCCGCTCGATCACTCCTTCAGGTGAACGTTGAAAACAGACTTGATCCCCTAAAAAAACAAGAAAGCCGACGATCAATAGGATCAGAAGAAGAAAAAGTTTCTGCGGATCAGAAAGCCCTCCCAAGGAGGGATTGGGGATTTGGGGATTGGGGAGTTTCATAAATGAATCGGATTAAAATCAAAACGAACCTGACGAACCATTAAATCTCCAAATCGAGCCGGTAACCGTAAAACTCCTTCCCCAATACGAAAAGTAACGAATTGATCGGATGAAAAACGAGCGGCCTTCTCGTAGCTCGTCGAATACCCTCTCGATCCCCATTTCTTCTTTGAATCAATCCAATGCTCCATCGCCCCTTGGTTTTGATTTAACCGCACTTTAATCTCTGACCCTAAAGCTCGTGAGGCATAGTCGTTTGTCTTTGGATCGTCGTTTCTTAAAAAAATCTTCATCCCACAGTTTTGCATGAGCGCATCGACCTCCTGTTCTGAAAACTTTCGCAATAAACTCGGAAGTCCTTGCATCGCTAGAATACAGCTACAACGATACTCTCGCACCTTATCTAAAAATGAGGCCTCCCCTGTCTGATCTCCAGTGGTCGCGACAGAACCGAACTCGTCACATAAATAGATGAGATTTCTTTCCTGATTCACCAGCCGGTTCTCTGGTAAAATCTTTAATCGAGATCGATTTAAGGTCGTCCTAAAAAAATCAATCTTCATTACTAAAGAGGCGAGCCGTTGCGCCACGCCATATTGAGACGAAGGCATCTCTAAAACGACAAGGAGTCCTCGATCGATGACCTGAGTAAAATCAAAGGTTCCCTGAGGGGCAAACATCCGATCAAAAGGAGCGGTCACAAACGGCATTAAGGCATTTGAAACCACCATCGATACGGAGGCCGAGGTTTTCTCATTCGCGGGATTCAAATACTCATTTGTGAAATAGCAATAAATCCAATCCGACTCCAAACTCTCGCCTCTCTCCCTGAGTAACGATTCATATTGAGACAACAACTCCCCAAGAGCCCCTTGTTTCTTTTTTTCTGAAAATAATTTTGCGAGCCCTCTCCAAATATCTTGAATCTCCTCTCCTTGCGCGAGAAGGGTTGATCTTTTCTCTCTTAAATTTTTACTCACTTCCCGAGGAAGAATCGCCAATAGTCGATTCCACTCCCCTCTTGTCCCCTCAAGAGCGTTTAAGATCTCTTTTCCCCGATCGTTATCAAAACCGAGAGATCCCTCTCTCTGCATCTCACGTATGTTTTCAGAAATTTTCCTGAGCTGTTCTCGAAAATGAATTTCTAATGAGTTCTTGAAATCAATACCCTCCCACTCCTCTTCAATTTCCATTAAACTTTTTCGTACAGACTTGAACAGTTCTCGAATCATTCGACAAGAGTCCTGCCGTTCTCGCTCTCCGGACTCTTCCTGCGGTTTATCGAGACATAAGAGATTTAAATAGTGAAAAGAGATCGCAGGAACGGCGGCTCCAGACTTTAAAAGTCGATCGTGAAGAAGAAATAGATTCGTTAATAGTTTTTGAGAGGCCTGAGCCCAAAACGGATCGCCCTCCTCTTTCCCGCCACTTGCCGCCTTGATGAGCTCATGAATCTTATTCGCTTTTTGGAGGGGTAACTCCGTCGGATCAGAAAAGGGATCGTAGACCCACTGGGGGTGATCCGGCCCGAAATAGACAATCGACTCTTCACGTTGATAGCGACGAGCAAGAACCTTTGTTTTTGGGGTAAAATCGCCCTTTGCCTCAATCACCAATCCTCCCACCTGATATTGATGACGCATCGAACCTTCAGAATGATAAGCAGATCGAAAGACAACTCCTTCATAAACTTGATGAAGAACCGTGGATGTTTTCCCAGAGCCTGATCCCCCGGTAATTAACAAATGATCGTTAAAATCTTTCCAACAAAGATCAACAGAGTCCTCAGATGCTCCCCCATGGTCATCTTGGAATCGAAATCTAAACTTCCCCATCTCCTTTTGATAGGAGGAGGAGATTTCCTTTTCATCAACAGGAAGGTCGGGTGGACTGCTGAAAAATGACCAAGGCTTCATCCTTCCCTCAGTGGGAGAGGAAGGGGGGGGGCGTCAAGGCTCTAAAAAAATTCGCTCGATCTCTAAAAATTGGCGGTCCACTTCTTCACAAAGCTTGGAAAGAGTCTCTAATTCAAGTCCTAAGATCGACCACGCCTTCTCCTCAAAAGGAGGGGGGATATCCTCCCCAGAACTCCCGATCTCCATCGCATGCACCAATAAGTTAGCGACATGAATCGCAGAGAGTTCAAAAGAACCGGATTTTATTTTTTTGAAATCATGATGGCCCCTCACCACATCAATCAGCGGTTGAGGCATTTTCCATTCACTTAAAATGAGCGCCCCGACCTCAGTATGATCATACCCTAATTGCCGATGCTCAACCTCATTCATCGGAGCCCCAGAAGTCGAAATCTCCTTTAAAATCGATTCAAACTGATCCGGAAGATTCATCGCAATCGGTAATTTTCCAATATCATGAACTAATCCCATGATAAAAAATTGTTCGATATTTTGTTGATTGGTAAACTGCGCAATCAGTCGAGAGGTAATCCCACAGGCAATATTATGCCGCCAAAAATGATCCAAAAAAATCGGGTCGATCTTATTTTTTCGAAAAACCTGGATGAGCACTGTTCCAAAGCAAAGATCGCGAACCTGCTTTAATCCGATCAGTCGAACCGATTCGCTCAAACTACTCACCTGTTGAGGAAAGCCGTAAAAACTACTATTGGCTAAACGAAGCAATCGAACCGTCAAACTCGGATCCTCTCCGATAATTTCCACGATCGATTCCATATTCGCATCAGGATCATTCACCACCCTCTGAATATGATGGTAGACCATCGAGAGCGAAGGGAGTTTCGCTGAATTTTTTAAAAGTCCTTCAAGATCTTTCATCGTCGTTTAACTTTTTGAAGTTTTGCCGTGAACGTGACGTTCCACGCAGATCTCAAATAACTGTTTAATGACTTCTGATTTTAGATCTAAATTTCTAAAACGTTTTTTTATCTGATCCACCTGTTTCAGATCGATTGAAACCGCGGGACTCTCTTTTCGATCCCCCTCTTCAGAAATTCGAACTTGATTCACTCCAAATGACTTTAAAACCTGAATGAGTCGCACATCTAAAAGCTGATCTTTCTTCGCTAAAACGATTTCTTTAGAGGATTTAACCTCCTCCCCGAGCCGTGAGCCAGGGGGTAAGTCATCAATTTTAATAAACTTTAAACGCATTACCATCAATTAGATACCTAAAATTTTATTTAAAAAAAGTTAAAAATGAACTTTTTTTAAATAAAAACTCATTCTCCGCAATTATGTTGTTCATTAGTCAAAAAGTGATTAACTTTTTCCATGGCATTTAATCCACTCGACAACGCCACCCTCTTCATCCCTCTGGAGCCCAATACTTCAGAAAAACTTGATATCAAGACCCCCATGATCGAGGGATTGATTATGAGACTTCTTTACACGCGATCGGTCCTTCAAGGCCATGAAATTGCCACAATCGTAGCGCTCCCATTTTTTGGGATCCTTGAGCCGATCATTGAAGAGTTAAAAGAACAGAAGATGATCGAAGTCGTCAAAGGAGAAAGAAGTTCAATCACTTACAGTTACGGAATTACCGAATTTGGAAGACAGCGAGCCGTTCAATATTTCGAACAAACGACCTATATCGGTCCCGCCCCGATCTCTCTTGAATCGTACCGACATGCGATTAAGGAACAAAGCATCCATCGAATCAGCATCAATGCAGAGAAACTCGAGGAGGTATTTGAGGGACTTATTTTTGACGGCGATATCTTACAACAGGTAGGTCCGGCGGTAAACTCGGGACGATCTATTTTCCTCTATGGCCCCCCAGGAAACGGAAAAACCTCGATCTGTGAGCGAATCGTGGCCTCACTCGGTGGCGCAATTTTTATTCCCTATGCCATTGAGGCCCAAGGCCAGATCATTAAACTTTACGACGAATATAACCATCAAGCGTTAAATGCCTCTGAAGATATTCGGCTCCAAGCAAAATATGATCCTCGCTATAAACTGATTCGACGACCGATGATCATCGTCGGCGGCGAACTCACGTTAGAAACCCTCGATCTCATTTGGAATCCGGACTCCCGCTATTATGAAGCCCCCCTTCAATTAAAGTCCAATGGGGGCGCCTTTATGATCGACGATTTTGGACGGCAACGAATCGAACCGAAAGTTCTTCTCAATCGATGGATCGTTCCCCTCGAAAAAAGAATCGATTATCTCACGACTCATACAGGGACAAAAATTGATGTTCCCTTTGATGAGCTGATTGTCTTCTCCACCAATTTAAATCCCAATGATTTAGTTGATGAAGCCTTTCTCAGACGTATTCGCTATAAGATTGGAATCCATAATCCCTCCCCTGAAAACTTCATTAAAATATGGGAATTGGTCAGTATCGCAAAAAAAGTCCCTTTCGATCACTCCGTTCCCCAATATTTTATTCAAAAACATATGACGGCTAAAAATCGCCCCCTTCGTGGATGTATTCCACGTGATATTATCGATTATATTATCGATGTCTGTCGCTTTAAGCAGGTAGACCCGACGATGAGCGCAGAACTCCTCGATGAAGCGGCTGAAGCCTATTTTGTGACCTTTAAAAGCAACGATTACGTGATGCCATAATAAGCGAAATCTGTCTTGGCTGCCTGCTCCGAAAAATTTCGGAGGAGCCAAGGCCGTCCCGCATATGCGCATGAGGGTCAACTTAAGGACAACAACCAAATACAATTTTCACCGCGGGGTAAACAGAGGGTAACGGAGGAAAATTCGGTTCTTTTTTTCAAAACAAGCTCAATAAAATAAATCCCAATTTCTCGTTTCCTTATAAAACAGTATTCCCTCCGTTGTCCTCCGTTTACCCCGCGGTGAAAATTGTATTTTGGTTAAACCGCTCCCTTTTATTCTCCTAGGTAGGCTCTCCTTACCTCATCACTTTCGAGAAGATTTCTTCCTGTATCAGAATGAACAATCTTCCCCGTGACCATCACATATCCCCGATGGGCGATCTTTAATGCCTGACGTGCATTTTGCTCGACCAATAAAATCGGAACCCCCGTTTGATTGATTTTTAAAAGGATCTCAAAAATCTTTTCGACGATCAATGGAGCTAACCCTAAAGAGGGCTCATCGAGCATTAACAACTTTGGCTCACTCATTAACGAACGTCCAATGGCAAGCATCTGCTGCTCCCCGCCACTCAACGTTCCTCCGAGTTGCCTCTTCCGCTCCGCTAATTTCGGAAAGTAATCAAAAACCTGTTCCAACTTCTCTCCGTTTCGTCGTGAGTCGAGGAGATAGGCACCAATTCTTAAATTCTCTTCAACGGTCATCAACGGAAAGATATGCCGAGCCTCGGGACATAAGACGATCCCTTGAGCCAAGAGTCGATCAGGACTCTCCCCCACCAAAATCCCCCCTTGCCAATAAATCGATCCCTTCTGATGGCGAATCACCGACATAATTGAGGCGAGTGTTGTTGTTTTACCCGCTCCGTTTCCTCCCAAAAGCGTGACAATTTCACCCGCATGGACCACCAAGTTGACCCCTTTTAAAACCTCCGCCGCCCCATAGCCGACATGAAGATCTTTTAACTCAAGCAAAGGAGAGTTCATGAGCCCCCTCCTTTTTCCTCTGCTCCTCCTAAATAGGCTTCAATCACCTGAGGATGTTTACGAATTTCCTCCGGAGTTCCTACCGCCAACTCCTCGCCATGATCTAAAACTAAAATTCGATCTGAAATATCCATGACCACTTTCATATGATGCTCAATTAAAATCACCGTAACTCCAATCGTTCTCATCTTTGAAATCAAATCGATCATCCCTCCAATCTCACTTGGATTCATCCCCGCTCCTGGCTCATCCAATAAAATAACCTGAGGGTCGGTAGCCAAGGCCCGAGCAATCTCTAAACGTCTCTGATTTCCATAAGACAAATGCCCTGCCTTCATTCGAAGATCCCCTTCAATTCCGACAAACGAGAGCCATTTCATTGCCCGTTCTTTTGCTAAATGCTGAAACGTTTGGTGCGCTGTCGTTCGAAACAATATCCCCCAACTAGAGGTGCGATGATGATTGCTATCGGCGACTAAAACATTGTCCAAAAGACTTAAATGATCAAAGAGTCGTATATTCTGAAAAGTTCGCGCCATTCCCAAGCGACAGATTTGATAGGGCTTTTTTCCGACAATCGATTTTCCCCCTAAAAGAATCGCCCCTTCATCAGGCTGATAAAAACCGGATAAACAATTAAAGAGGGTCGTCTTTCCGGCTCCATTCGGACCGATCACACTTAAAATTTCCCCTTTAAAAAGTTGAAAGCAGATATTGTCGATTGCCCGCAGCCCCCCAAAGCCTTTCCCAACATTTTGAACATCTAAAACGAGTGGCTTCATACCCGATCCTTTGATCCTAAGAGCCCTTGGGGCCGTACCAACATCATCACCACCATAATCATTCCAAAAAGAAGTAATCGATACTCAGCAATCGCCGGAATATAATCGCGTAAAACCGTCGGAATATAATACAGCAAAAAACTTCCCAATAAAGCTCCCGGAATACTTCCTAATCCACCTAAAATGACCATGGCAAGAATCAAAACCGAAATCTCAAAAGCACTTGATTCAGGATTCAAAAAACCGGTGTGAACCGTATAAAGAACTCCCGCGAGAGCCGCAAATGCCGCACTTAATGAAAAGGCAATGAGTTTCATTTTAACAACAGGAACCCCCGTCGCCTCCGCTGCGATTTCATTTTCTCGTATCGCCGTCCAGGCCCTTCCAAAAGGGGAATAATAGAGCCGATGTAAAACCATCACTGTAAAAAAAAGCGCAATCAGCACCCAAAGATAGACGCTCGAAATCACTCCTAACCCCAACATCTTTCCCACTTTGGATGAAGAATGAATACTGATCCCAATATCCCCTCCCGTAATCGAGGGCAAATTCCGAACCAACTCACGAAAAGATTCCGCAAATCCCAAAGTCACGATCGCTAAATAATCCCCCCGTAACCTCAAACAAGGAAGTCCCACAAGCCATCCCACCATTGCCCCGATACCACAGGCCACGGGAATCGCCATCCACCAAGTAAACCCAGGGATGAATTGCTGCAAAATTGCAAAAACATAACCCCCCAAAGAAAAGAATCCGGCATATCCCAAAACCAAAAGCCCTGTCATTCCAATCGTCACGTTAAGCCCCAAGGCCAAAATCATATAAATGCCGACCATGATAAAGACATTTAATACTTTTGGCCCCGCAATCCATGAAACCGTCGCTAAACAAAAGAAGAGAGAAATTGCATAAAAATTATTTTTTCGAATCATCCGATAGAAATGATTGATCGATACTAATTTTCGTTGGGTAAAAGAGTTGCGTTTAAAAAAATAAATTAAAAAATAAACAACCACTCCCCCTGCGAGAAGGGGAAATAAACCGCGAAAAAAAGAAAGGCCGCGATCCCACTGGGGAAATGCCTTGAGCACCCCTGAAAGGGGCTCATAGGAAAGCTTTAACCAAATAAAAGGATAGGTCATCACGATCACGAGAAGGACCAAAAGGAGTGTTGAAAAAAATGCGCGATTCTTCATACCTTATGAGCGATCCTCTCCCCCAATAATCCTCTCGGTCTCACCAAAAGCACTAACATCAAAATCATAAAGGTCGTGAGATTCTTCCAATCACTTCCAATCCCATAACTGGTTAAATCCTCAGTCAACCCCAAGATCAGCCCCCCTAAAACAGCTCCTGGGATATTTCCAATTCCCCCGAGAACCGCAGCGGTAAAGGCCTTAAGTCCCATCAAATATCCAGAATCAAATCGAGCAACCCCTTGATACATCGAAACCATCACCCCTGCAACGGCGGCTAAAGCCGATCCTAAAACAAAGGTGGTCGTAATCGTCTTATTCACAGAGACCCCCACCAGTTGCGCCATCGTACGATCTTGAGCTACCGCTCTCATCGCTAACCCTAATGAAGTCCGATGGATCACCCAAAATAACCCTGCCATCACCACGAGCGATGTTCCTAAGATCAAAAGTTGCAAATAGGAAATAGAAAGCCCCGCACAAACCTGCCATTGGTTCTCTGAAAAAAACCGACTCTGTGCCTGAGGAAAATCAATTTTATCCTTCGTCACACTCAGCATAATAAAATTTTGAAGAACAATCGATAATCCGATCGCACTGGTTAACGGAGCCATAATGTGGGCCCCCCGAAGTCGCCGGTAAGCAATCCGCTCATTCGAATAACCAAAAGCCGAGGCGATCAAGATCGAAATGACCACCCCGAGACAAAGCGCCATACTGATTGATCCCGGCAAGAGAGTACTCGCAATTCCAATCCCAAAAACAGTGGCGAACATTCCAATCATAAAAACCTCGCCATGAGCAAAGTTAATCATTCCCAAAATTCCATAAACCATCGTGTAGCCTAAGGCGACTAAGGCGTAACAAGCTCCACGAACGAGACCGTTGAGAATAATTTCTAACATAAAATAGTTGACCGCAATTTAGTGAATCCAGTGAGAGTTAAAAGAAAAAATAACGAACGCAGGTTCCTTCCTGTTTCCAGTGGAATCAAGAACTCTCTTAGGAAAGCAAGAAAGCAGGAATTTCGAAATAAAAAAACAAGAATGTATATTTCCTTTTTTCCTGTCTTCATTAGAGAGTTCTCATTAAATTCCACTGAAAGTGGGAAGGAACCCAAACGCAGAACCTTAACGACTACTATGAAAGATATAATCCATCAGCTCTCTCAGATGATCCACGTATCGGCTCATCCATAGATCCCCGCCCATCATCCAAACAATCGCGGCAATCGCAATAAAGGGGCCGTAAGGCATTCGCAATCCCATCGCTCTTCTTTTTTGAATAATGATCGAAATCCCAATAATCGATCCAAAGACAGAGGATAAACCGAGAACGAAACCGGCTCCCCAAGGGCCGAAAAAAGCCCCAATCGCAGCCAGTAACTTCACATCCCCTAATCCCATCGCCTCGCGCCTAAAGACCCAAGTTCCAATTTTTGCGATCAAAAATAAAATAGCCCCTCCAACAAAGGCCCCTCTCATACTCTCGATAAAACCGTTCCAGCTATTGGATTCGCCGTGAAGTTGTGGGTAAATAAAACTGATCACAAGACCGGCAACACACCCCCCTAAAGTAAAACGATCAGGAATGATAAAGTAGTCTAAATCGATACAACTGGCGATAATCAACCCAGAGGTGATGAAAGCGTAAATGCAAAAGATCGGAGTCGCTCCCTGTTGTTGCCAAATCCACCAAAATAAAAAGGCGGTCGTTGCCTCCACCATCCAATAACGAGCATCAATCCGAGTTCCACAACAATGGGCCCGGCCTTTTAAAAAAAACCAGCCTAAGATCGGAATATTAAACCTCCATGGAATCGCTGAGCCGCAAGAGCCACAATAGGAGGACTTTGAAACAAGATCGACCTCTATAGGAATGCGGTAAATACAAACATTTAAAAAGGAGCCGATACAGGCGCCAAATAGAGCAATAAATACCTGAAACAATGGCAGATGAAAATCCATAATCAACTAGGAGCAACTGTCCCTATCTAATGGGGAATGGCATAGGGGTAAGCGGATTTTTAAAACATTCAATAGGGAACTCAGGAAAAAAGGAAAAAATAATCCTGATTTCCTGCTTTCCCCATTAAAATTGTATTTTTCGTAACTATTTGATTGCAAAGTGTTTATATGTTTTAGAAAGTTTACTTCACTAAGAGACCTGCAATCCCTCAGGCAGATCCAATCGCCAGCCAGGCGACCTCAACCGACCACATTCGAGTATTCAGCCATGTTCTCATTTGGAGTGAAAAACCCTCAGCGGTAATATGAGCTGCATTTAAGCTCAACCGTGCATTCCGAGAGTTATCGATATCAAAACCGATGAGGGAAAGTTGGACGATCGGCTTGTCGGAAAATTTCTGATCAAACCGAATATAACGCTCGAAAATCCGATCATGATTTTCTGAGGGAACATCGACTAATACCCAATCAGGCTCCTCGACACTTCCTACAATGGTTCCATTTAAAAATAAAGGCACTTTGCTCTTATCAGACATACTCACATCCCCTTTTTATTTAAGTTACCTCAATCAAAAAAATGGTCAAGAAACAACAAAAAAACCCCGAATAATTTCGGGGTTTTTTTTGAGTAAAATTCTTCCTAAACAGTCTTTGGAGTTTGACCCGATCCGTCAGACATCGGCATCTGAATACTTCCATTTAAGATACCGCCTTGAGAAACGATGAATCGTGGAGATTTAATATTTCCGTTCACGACCCCCGTCGGTGCAACATCGACTTTATCGCTTGATTCGATCGAACCAGAAACTTTTCCTGAAACTTGCACATTCTTTGCAGAAACTTCAGCTTTGACCTCTCCTCCTTGAGAGACAGTCAAATTCTCTTTAATCTTGATCGTTCCTTCGACATAACCATCAACAACGATATTCTCGTCGCCAATAACGTCCCCTTTGATTTTAATGGTCTTCCCGATGTAGGTAGGTGTAAGTGACATAGTGTTCTATTTTTAGCCTCTGTTATGACAATCGTCAACGGCAAAAGCAATTTATCCCTCAATCTTGAAATTCCTCGTAGAATAAAATTGTATTTTTAAAATTTATAAATCGGAATCCAATGCGATTGATATCGGGGAGAGACTATTTTCATTGAGGAGATATCCTCGGTTTCGGTCTTTGACCGATTTATGTTTATTCAAAACTTTTATCTTTTTTTACTCCGAGCTGGACTGAGCGTTTATAGTGGTACTGACATTTCTCTCCCTCTCCCTCACCAAGCGCTTTTAATGTTTTTGCTAAGGCACGATGCAGATCTCCAGAATTGGGGTTTTTCGTGAGCCCCTCCTCAAGTGATTTCTTTGATTCCACGTGCCACCCACGATCATATAAAATAATCCCCAAACCGAGATAGCTCTCTGCAATTTCCGGAGATAAAGCAATGGAAACGATCGCATCATCAATCGCTTCTTCACTCCTTCCCCCTTGACTCTTCACAATAGCGAGGGTCCCGTAACTGTACCCATCATAGGGAGCGAGCTCGATTGCTTTCTCCAAATGATTAATTGAGTCTTCAAAATTGCCACAAAGATACTCAACACTTCCTAAATTTGAGAGCAGATAAAGGGAGCTTGAATCTTTCTCATAGAGCGCTTTGTAAATCGAGCGTGCCTCTTGATAGCGGGCAGAATTAAAGGCACTTGAGGCCTTTTTACAGGAAATGAGTTCGGCTTTAGGGATCATCGGAATGAGAGAGGGGGAGGGATTGGAATGAGATTGTATCAAATCAATGACCGATTTCCTCAGTTGCTCCACACGATGATAAATTAATCGATTCTCATTTTCTAACGATTCTTTGGCAAATTGAAACTCCCCTTCTGACTTATACCTTTGATCGCTCTCTAAAGGTCTCCAAATCTTCTCCCCCATTACTTTTTCAAATGCATCCGCAGGGACTCCTTGAGGATTCCGTGCAATTTTAACCGCTCTTTCAAGCCCCTCTTGGAGCCGACTCAAGACACGATATTGAATCTGTTCAAAATCAAACCCTTGAATCCATGAGCTCTCAAAAGGAGCTCTCGGCTTTTCCTCAGCCACCACTTCTTGAACCTCCACGGGGGAGGGGGAATTCTCTCCAGATTTATCCACCTTGAGTTCTGGCCCTTTAGCGCTCTCTGAAGGGGTAATCGACAAATCAGGCGGAATCGTTATCGGCGTTTGAACCTCCCTCTCTTTCCGCTCTCCAAGGAGGTTAACCGTTTCATTTCGCTCTTTTTTAGGACTCACAAAAAGCTCCTTAAAACCCGAAAACTCCAGAAGAACAATCTCCCCATGAGGAAGCGCCCGGCCATTAACAATAGTCTCCCCTAAATGTCCTGTAATCCCAAAAGTCTTTTTTTGATAGGAATCAAAAATAATCGTAAATAAGGAACCTGCGGGCATCTGGATAAAATAACGATCGATAATAAAGTTCAACTCTCTTTTCTGCGCATCATCATTACGAATAAAAATTGCATGGTCGCCGTGGATATTAAAACCGAAACTTAACAAAAAGGAATAATCAGAGTGATCGACTCGAAGTTTATAAGTCGATCGAGGAACCGTATTTCGAACCTCCTGTTCTGGGGAGAAAAAAACAAGATTCCGTTCTCTCAGCAAAATTGTGAAGGCCTCCACAGGACGAGCTAACTCTTCGGATATCACTCCCGTTAAAAGAAAACTAAGGACAACTAAAATAGAAAGCAAACATTTCACAGTAATTCATTTATAAATATTTTTATTGGAAAAGTCCAGAGAGTTGAAGACCATTTTCTTGAATCGCCCCTTGAACACATTTAAGTTGTTCGATTTTCTCTCGATACAATTGGAGTTGCGACTCACTAATCGATCGAATCACATTCGATGAAACCCACCCCTCTCCCCTATTTGTGCTCTCGAGAGTTTCAACTAACCACCCTTGAGCGTGCCAACCAAGAACGCGGACCGAACTCCCTGCCGGGAGATTGCGAATGAGGGGGATTTACTTTGGTTTTTCAACTAAAAGTACATCATCCAAGTAGAAACTTCCCTCTCCGGAAAACGTAAAAGTTAACTTAAAATCTTCACCCTCTTTTTTTTCCCCCTTCGTTTTCTCAAATCGAACCTTTCTCTTCACTTGGGACCAAGAAGAGGAGATACCAAAATCAGTTTGGGTAACCGACTCAAGCCGTTCACTTGAATATCGCTCCTCTTTCCCACTCTTTTCTAAAGCGCTAGCGGTTGCAGTGAGACTCACTTTCGAATCGGAAAAACCATTCCCCTTCACAAAAAAGGAGAGTTCATATTCAACATTCGGTTTCAAAAAAATAGAATCAGCGTAACTCATGTTAAAAAATTTATCTTTAGGGGTATGGATAAACCGAGGCATCTCTGTGATCATCTCCTGTTTCGGGTCGATCGGCTCAAAAAAAAGACAGCTCTGTCCCGTCGTTTCTTTGGGAAGATCTAATTCAGGCTCATATCCGACTAAATTTTTCTCCGTCTTATAACGCTCTTTCTTCGATAAAGCCTTGAGCAGAAAAAATCTCGATCCTTCGGGCGCCGAAATTCCAGAAGGGGTGTCAGCAACCCAATTGACACACTTTAAAACCGACGGGAGCACCGGCTCAACTTTAAAGCTTTCCGGTTTTTGAAATTTATTTACTTGTTTGGTCCCTTTATTGATCGACATTCGAATAGCTCCCGAACTCGAAGAGATTAAGAGGTCAGGCAAACCATCATCATTCATATCTGCAAAACAGGGATTCGCGAGCGTTGTCGTCGCTCCTGCTGTTCCAAATTTAATTTCTATGGGCTTACTCAGCGGAAAAGTAGGTTCATTCAAACAGTAACTAATTTGGCCGTTCTCGCGCTCCCCGAAAATAAGATCCAGTTTCCCATCTCCATTCCAATCTAAAATCTGCGGAACTAAATGCTCTCTTCCTTGACTCAATAACATCGACGTTCTTGTTTCGAAGAGCGGCTTTTGATTGGTGCCGGAATTGAGAAGTAAAAAAATACTATTTGCTGAAAAAGAACCCTCGCCCATAATCAAATCGAGCTTCCCATCTCCATCCCAATCATAATAGCAAGGAGCTAGATAATTACACCAGAGCCTTCCCTTGGGATCGGTATCCACAAGGTAACTCTTTAAATCGTCAGAAACGCTAAACTTAGGCATTTTTGCACTCCCTGAATTTGGAATAAAATAAAGATGGCCCTCAAAATCACCGACAATCAAGTCCAGCGATCCATCTCCATTAAAATCAACGAGCTGAATCTTCGGAATCTTAACATCCAAAAGCCAAAAGGGGAGAATCTCACCGCGAGTAAATTTTGGTTCCTTAGGAGTCCCTTTATTAAAAAAAATCCAAAAATATCCAGCAGAATCGGCAACGAATAAATCTTTCGTTCCATCGCCATTCAAATCAGCAGCTTGAATTGAAGCAGGAAAAGGATTTGTAAAAACTTGTCCTTGTGAATCCACCATCTGACTTGCCGCCGTAAAGACCCTCAAGGACCCCGAATAAATGCCATCCCAGCCGTTTGAGTCGATAGAAACGGCTTCCATATCTCCGCCACGTATCATATTAATCACTTTAGGGGGAGGAGTCTGAGAATAAAGGGTCGATCCAAAAATAAAGCCGCAGATAAGGATCCCCTTCATTAAAGATTGAGAAAAAAGAGACTCTCTCGACCTTAAGGGACTCGTTATGCGTGTATCAGATTTCATAAATCTCCTTAGTTTCCAGACAAGAGACGCTCTTGAAAGCGAGTCAAAAGATGGATGATGACATTAACCGAGACCTGAAAGACCTCTTCAGATCCCTCAACACTTAAATTCCTAAAATAAGTTTCTCGGGCATTCCACATTGCTGCTGGAGTAATATATTCAATCTCTTTCCCATTAATCTTTCCCTCATGTAACTCCACTTCATTTTTGGTCGGCCTCACAGGCTCTTTATAGGCCACTCTCATCATATCGGTGTAATCGTTAGGGGTATAAAGAACGGCGATCTCATTATCAATCTTGAGCACCTCAAAAGAATCTTGCCGATAGTTCATTCCATCCGGAATCCCCTTTAATTGAAAAAAGGATTTTTCTCCGCCAAAAATCGGATGGGTGATGGGAATAACCTCAAACTGTTTGTCGGCATCGGGAATCACTCGCTTCATCTCACGACGGAAGGCGATATCAAAACGGGAACCTACCCCTGCTAATCCACTATCTCCCCAAATACAGCCACCAGCCATTAAATAGTTCCGAATATTCTCAACTTCCGAGGCCGTAAGCTTAAAATCTTTAGCCCCCGTCATATAAACAAAGGGAGGAGCCTTCTCTAAAAGTGTCGGGCTCGACATATCGATAGGACGTGAGTCGACTTTGGATTTAATCTTTCCTTGACTCCAGCTGTTAATCATCCGAGTTAAGTTCTTGAGCGGTCCTCGTTCATTTCCTTTATCATCAAATAAAATACCTCGAGCATTCAACCCCTCTAACTTGGCAACTTTAAGAACAAATTCCGCTTGAACATTACGTCCCGTCCCCGATGGTCCGCCGCCTCCAGATCCTCCTCCTCCACTTCCCCATTGCGATACCGTCCCTCGAATCGCAGCACTGCGCGCCCCAAAAGACTTCGCCATCGCTGCGTCATTATTTTTTGCTAACTCCTGCGTCACATTTTTAATAGCACTTGTATCAATCGTCTGAGAAATCTGCGTCGATACAGGAACGGTAAAAGAGCTTGCGTCCGAAGAGTTAACCGACAAAAGCTCCTTAGATGCCTCACTCGTGCTCGAAGGAACTTGCTCCTGTGCTTGAGCGGGAGCAGTAGTCGATTCTGGAGTCGACTCGGATTGGCTTGGGGGGGCGGCAGGCCCAGGATCTCCTCCTCCAACGATATAGGAGGCACTTTCGAACTCTTTCGTTGGAAAAACAGCATCAAAAATAACGATTCCCCCGATCAGGAGAAATAAAATGAGATGAAAAATGATCGATCCGATAAAATACGGCGATCTCTTAAATCTCTCCTTCCAGGTCTCTTCTCGTGGGGCGTGCATTCGGTTCCTTACAATGAAGACGTTCCAAAAGCCAAATTCTTAACGCCGGCAGCACTGCAGGCATTTAAAACATCGACAATTCGCTCATGTCGTGAGGCGGGAGAAGGGGCAATGATCACCGGTTGCTTCTCCCCAAATTTTGCAATCAATCCCTTGAGCTCCGCTTTCAAACCGTTCATCTCTTTACTATTCGGGGTATCCATCGGAGTCTGATTTAAAAAAACTTGTCCCTGCGTATTAATATCCAACTGCGCCGGTGGATTCAGTTCCTCAGTAGGAGATGCGTCTTTTTTTCCTCCAGGAATCTTAATCCCCAGCTCCGCCTCTTTGATCTGCGCCCCAGCGCTGGACATAAAAAAGATCAAAAGCACGAAAAGCAGATCCAAGATCGGTGCGATCTGGAGTCCGAATTCACCTTCATCTCCGCCTCCTCCTCCGCCCATAATTTATCCTTTTTTATTCGCTTCGTTGGTTACCACTGAAAAGGTAATACTTGAAATCTGCGCCTCAGCACAGGCCTTCATCACTTGAGAGACATAACTATACTGCGCCTCTTTATCGGCGCGGACTAAAACTCGCATTCCTGGATCGGAATCCGATTTCGTCTTCAAAAAAGCGACCGCTTCTTGAGGAGTATTATATTGCTTTTGATCGATTTCAATCTCCCCCTTATTGGTGATTGGATCCCAACTTAAGTTCACCACAACTTGAACAACGTTCTTTGCTTTGTCTTTTCCATCTTTAGCGACAGGCAGTTCTAATCCTTTGACATTTCGAAGAATCTCGGAGGTCGTAATGCTCATGAAGAAAATCAATAAGACCAACAAGACATCGGCCATCGGTGCCACCTGAAATTCAGGATCAGCCTCTGGCTCTGCATGTTTAATCTTTCGACGTCCCATAAATATTCTCGACGCTCGTTAAAGCAATTAAGCCTGTTGTTCTTCAGTAAAAACTTCAGACCCATATTCACCAATACGAATTCCAGAAAGTTGATCGTAAGGAATATCCTCTAATAAACGATAGACCACGGAGTCCGCACGTAAACTGGCCGTTTGAGCCTTTCCTTTTAAAATATAAAAGAAAATGAAGGCAGGGATCGCCACGACGAGTCCTGCCGCGGTCGCCACTAAAACCTCTCCAATATTTCCAGCCAGCTTAGAGGGATCACTAATCCCCGATTGTCCCAAGGTCGCAAAGGCCTTAATCATTCCGACGACGGTTCCTGTTAACCCTACCATTGGAGAGATAACTCCGATAACCGAAAGATAAGTGGTATTCGTTTTTAAAATCGTTGCTTCGACAACAGAGTTTTCCTGAATCGCAAAGTCAACCGAATCTTTGCTTCGACCAATCCGCTCCAAGCCGGCCGATAATAAAGTCGAAAGATAACAGGGGGAGGTCTGACAAAGCTGCCAAGCCTCTTGATAATTTCCGGAATGAATCAGCTCTTTAAGTGAAGCAACCAGCATCGGAGGAGCTAACTTAGCGACCCGTAACTTCACAAATCCTTCAACCGTAAAGGCGACAACGCACATCGACATCGCCACACAAAACCACATCACCGCCCCTCCCTCATGGAAGATATCTTTTGCGCTTTTTGCCCCTTTAGTCGCCCCTTCTCCTTCGAGAGCCTCTTGAGCAACGATCGTTGATGAAAAAAGGATAGTGGCAAAGCTCACCGCAAGTAACCATTGATTGAATTGACGGAACAGAATATTGATTTTCATTTTTAACGCACCACGAGTTGAGGGTTTTGATTGCGAAGCTTTTTTGCCAGCTCCTCGGCTTGACTGACGATATCGACATTTTGATAGAAGGAGGTCACCGTGGTCAAGTAACTTTCAAGAGCCCCCTCTAAATCGTTCTTCTTCTCTAAAATCTTTCCTTTCACCAAAAAGACCTCTCCATACAACCGACCCTCTTCAGCTGAGGGGGCGGCTGTCTTATTGGCCTCCTCGATCAAAGGATCTAAAAGTTTGAGGGCCTCATCATAACTTCCCGAGGCAAGGGCCCCTTTTGCTTTTCCTACGTTCGCCTTAATTAAATATTTAGATCCCGGGAAGAGTTGTTCGATCTGTGCATAAATAGAGTTCGAGTCAGCGATCTTCCCCGTTGCCGTATAAGCATCCGCTAAAGTCCCCATCGCATCGACAATCCAATCGGCAGGAAGCCCTTTGAATTTTTTAACTAACGGCTCTAATACCAAGATAACATTGGCAGCATCCGATCGATTTAAATTTAATACTTCGGAGGGAGTGACCATCTCAATCTTTTGAATCGATGCAATCGGAATCGGAATTCGCCCCTTGCCAGATCCTACAGCAACCTCGACCGATACATTCGCCCCATCAGCTCCGACAATGGTTCCGACTTGTTGTTTGTCGCTCTTTAAATAAATCGTATCCTCAGCAATGATTGCCTGAAAAGACAACAAAGTAAGCATCGCTAAAATGATTTTAGGACAACTCATCATAAATATTAATAGGTCATCTTATTTGTTTTATAAAGCTTGTCAATTCATCCATTGCTATTTTTGTTGTTTAAGCAAATTTTTAAAAAAAATTAAAAATCTGACTTGTCGACTGAACTCCCATCCACTACTGCCTGTAAAATGAAACTTTCCAGAGGCCTCATATGATCCTCTCTTTTGATCCTTTTAAAAAAGGTCGAAAAAAAGGATTTACGCTTTTAGAGATCACGATCGCTCTCGCGACAGTCGTGATTATGCTCACGGCGACACTCACCACCATCGACTCTTTTCGCACCGAACGAGGTCTCTCAGTGGGGGCTGAACTCCGAACCCTCCACTTGGCTCAGAAAAGTTTTCTCATTCAGGCCCTCGATCATCCAGGAACAATCGATTTAAGCTCCCTTTCTCTCACGGATCTTCAAACGGCGGGCTTGTCCCCGTCGAAACTCCCAGGAATCGAAAAAATCGGGGTTTCCACGCTGAGAGTCAATGTCATCCCTCCCCTCTGCACTTTAGATGGAACGCAAAAGGATCTGGCAAAAACAGGAAAAAACTCAGGAGATCTTCTGTATGATATCGGTCCCGAATAAATACCGCAGAGCGGCTCCTCAACGTGCCTACTCCCTCATTGAGCTGGCGGTCGCCATCGCCTTGATTGGACTCCTCCTTCACTCCTCAACAACGCTAACCTCTTTTACAGGGCTTTTTTTTCGACGAATGAAGATTGCCTCTGATTACGAGTACCAAGTCGCCCCCCTGGATCATCTTCAAAGAACCCAAGTACGACAGTGTCGATTGGCGGTCTATCCGGACCGAGCCACCGCGCTGACCGCTCTCGCGAGCGATCGAACGCCAACGGGAGCCGTACTTCGCTGTGATCGCTATGATGGAAATGGCTGGTTTCTTCTGGTTTGGGAGGAGGGTAGCAAAACTCTTTGGCTTGAACCGGGCAGTGACTCCTCACTCTCGAATACGAATCACTCCTATCCGTTTGCAACCGTGAACTCCTTAACGTTTGATCTCTCTCAAGGGGTCCTTCAAACCTCAATTCAGATTCTCGCAGCAATGGATTATACGATGAAATCGAGCAACCCCTCACAACCGACTCTTATTGATTATGTCCTCGTCACGCAAAACTATTTCTAAAAAATCCTCGGCACTGATGGCGACCCTGATGGTAATGCTCGGTCTCGCCGCCTTGATCGGATTTTCCTCCGAACAGGCGCTTCGATTTCTGGAAAGCCAACGAGCAGGATCTCTGGATACGACCTTCGTTCAATTAGAGGAAACGGCCCTTCAATCGATGCAAACCGCTTACTATGAAGGATATCGATCGACGGCCTCCGACTCCACGGGATCGAAAATAATCACTTCTAGAGAGCTCGATCTGATGGTTCAAGAGGCCTTTGCTCGTTTAGGGGTCTCAGGAAGTTCCGGAACTCCGGTGACGATTCCTCATAGTTCTGGGAATTCCATTGAACTCTCCCTTCAGGCGAACTTTCCGCCCTCTGTCACCGAAATCGATACGCAAGCCTCAACCCCTTATGGCCCCATTCAAGGGACCTATTCTTGGTTAGACGGGATCTCAGCCGTTCAAAAATCGATCGATATCACGCTCTCTCTCTCTGGAAAAAACTCTTTCTCTGGAAAAATAAGGAGCTCGATTCACACCTATCGACTGCTCCTGCTCGAAATTCCGGTCGAAAACATCTCTCTCAGCGCACTCGGCAATCTGACGCTTCCCAATATTGCGATTCAAGCTGGGAACGGCTATTTTGCTGGATCGATTCAAGGGGGAAATGGAGTCCAGTTTCAAAATCGGCTTATTTCTGGAGATCGCTCCAGCAGCGGAGTCACAGGACCGACTGAGCCGGAGGGAAACAGAGGGGAATGGAGCGAAAGAGGCTATTCTGAAATCGTAACCACAAATACAGTCCGCAATCTCGATATCCAACGGGCTCCGGCCTTAGGAACGGCTCTCAAAACAAGCTACTATTTTCGAGAGGGCCTCGCCTCCCAATCAGGATTCAGCACGGCAGAGAAATCTCAACTCAAAGCCTTTCAGCCTTATTACCAAGTCCCGACGGCTCAACGGATCTATGGGGTTCACAATCCCGCAGCCTCCGAGGACTCTACTGCTTTGACCCTCATCTCAGGAAGTGGAGAGGAACAAAATAGTGCGACAATCCCTTCCTGGGCCTCGGTTCGTCTCGTCACCAATTCTACTCCGAAAGTTCAACTGCTCGTCGACCTCTCGCTGATTTCTCCGGATGCCAATCAAGAGGTCAATCTCTTTATCGGAAGTCGCAATAACTCGATCACCGGACCGTTTACGCAAGCGGAGGTCGTTCTCCTTCCTTGGGAAAATATCCCCTCAGATCGAAAAATTACCGTGATCTCCCCTAATTCAATTGTGATTACAGGAAACTTTAATCAAGGAAGCGCTCCCGCTTCGGTTCATTTTTTTGCCAATCGTGTTTACTACGGAAGTGGCGCAAATAGTCAGGTTCAATTCGAAGGAACCTACTCAAACTATCAACAAAATCAAACAGGCTCCACCCTCAACTTTCAAGCGAGCGATGGCTCTATTCCGAGCAGTTCCTCAATCCAAATGAACTCCAGTGGAAATACCACAATTCATCGTCATCACCATTTTTACTACTTAGTCCTAAAGTCAAAAATACCTTAAAAAAATATTATTTTTTACCCTTGTCTACTTTAATAAGAACTACTAATGGAATAGAAACAACTCAATTAAACCCAATAAAATCAACAACAAGGAGTCTATGAAAATCAATCAAAATAAAAAACGCGCATTCAGTTTAATGGAACTTGCAGTTGGCATTGGGGTCGTTGGGATCCTTGCTGCAGTCGCTGCAATTCCGCTCACCCGTTACATTGAAGATGGGAAAGGAAATGCCTGTACCCAACAACTTGCAGAAATTAATCGAGCCACGATTACCTATGTCTCGATCAATAATGTTTCTCAATCCGACTACAGTTCAACCGTCACCGCCAATGCGATTTCCGTTTATCTTGGCGGAAAGATCATGAATAGCGATTTCAAATGCCCGATTGATGGCACTTATACTTTAGGAACATGGAGCGCAGGGGACAGTGGCCCTCAAGACCCTACTTGTAGCTGTAGTAAAAAAGATGTGACGGCACGTCTTCATAGTCTCGGAAACCAATAACGGTTTCTTCCTTTTTAAAGTCATTCTCCGTTTTTTCCAATAAAGACCACGCATGAAAACTGTCCCCGATGCTCAAGCGAAAGATCTCCTTCACCTCATCTTAACGGCATTAGTTGACCATGAAGGAAGTGACTTTCATCTTCGAACGTATCGGGTCCCTTTCTTGCGAATTCACGGGGAGCTTCAATCCAATCTCACCTCCAGTACGATCCCAACGGACGTATTGGAGGCAATGCTCAAGCTTCTTTTGATGATGCGATCTGCCGCTCACATGAGCGATCCTGATCTCTCCTCATTTTATGAAGATTTAAAACGACAGGGGGCCGCGAATTTCTCCTGTTCCTCTGAACTGCTCGGTGAGGATTTTCCAAAAACTCGCCTCCGGATTCATGCCTTTTTGGACTCCGAAGGGATCAGTATTGTCGGGCGAGTCCTGCGAGATGAGATCCCAACAGTCGAAAAACTTGGCTTTGATCCCGAAACGATCGAAAGAATTCAAAAACAGATTCAAAAACCGACCGGTTTAATTTTAGTCACAGGCCCCACCGGTTCAGGAAAGACAACGACCTTAGGATCCCTAATTCAATCGATCAATCTCTCTTGCCCAAAACATATTATAACCGTCGAAGATCCGATCGAAATTCATTACAGCCAATATTCTCCCCTGATTGAAGGCTCTGAAATTTATCGCTCTCTAATCACTCAACGTGAAGTCGGTGTTCATACCGATTCCTTTCGTAACGGACTTCATGACGCGCTTCGACAAGATCCGAATATGATCTTACTTGGTGAATTACGTTCGATGGAAACGATCGAAGCGGCCTTAAATGCCTCTGAAACAGGTCACCTTGTCTTCTCCACACTTCACACAAACGGGGGGTATAAAACAATTAATCGGATCGTCTCTGAGTTTCCTGCCGATCGACGGAATTTTATCTGCAACCAGCTTGCTGCGAATCTGAATTGCATTATCAGTCAACGCCTTCTCCCGAGAATCGACCGTCCGGGACGGGTTCTTGCCTATGAATATCTTGAAATCACTGGTCCTGTTAAAGCGGCGCTGATTTCGGGGGATCCGGATCGGATTCCGAACTGTATGGATTCTAAAAATTCCTTTCGATGGAACGATAACCTTAAGGGACTTCATCAATCTCGGATCATCTCTGAGGAAGTTCTTCAAATGAATCTGATGGAGGAACAAGGATAAAACTCACGATCCCTCTTGACGAGTAGGAGTTGGTCGACCACAGCAAAAATATGAGCTCGAAAAAACTGTTTCAAACTTTAAATCAGCAATCGATTCTCGATTCCAAATGTGGAATCCCCGCGGGAAAAGAGATCTCCTTTGCTCGAGATCAGGTTCGAATTGATCTCCATCCTCACGGATTTTCTTGGGGAGGCCTCCAAGGATCTCAATGGCGATCAGGGGGATTTGAGGTTGCTGATAGCTACGAAAATTCACTCCGTCTCCTTCAAGAGAAAATCGCTTCACGTTCACTCGTTTCGAATGGTCAAGTTTTGATTGCAAATCTATGGCCCACCAACATTCAAATTCAGCCGATCCATCAACAGTTCTCACAAAAGTTTAACACGCTTGCAGAGCTTGATCTCACGGCACAAATCGCCCCCTCTCAACTCAATCTGACGCAAGGATTCATCTACCGAACGATTGAAAAGAAAGCAGACCGGAGTATGGCGAAAAATGGGGATCTTCTCGGAATGCCCGTTGCTGGACTTGAAAGCGCCGAATCCGCCCTCCCTCGAATCACGAAAGTCTCCCGTCACTGGGGAGCGCTTTCTGTATTACAAGTGATCATCAACCGTTTTTCAATGGAACTCCCAGAATCAGTTCTTATCGGAGTGATTGACTCTCATCGAGTTCATTATTTTAGCATTCGCAAACTACAGCTGAGTGGATTGCGAAGCTCGGTTCGCTCGAGCCTCCGCGATACTGCCGATCTACACTCCACGATCACGAGCTTGGGAAGTGAAACGGCCTGTCTTCTTTTTATCAATCTGACAACGGGTAGCGAAGATCTCCAACAGGTGCTCAGCGAATTGAAGAAAAACAAAAAATGGACTGTCAGAACCATGGGGCGAACAGAACTGATTCAAGCCTTTCCTGACCTTCAAAGTTTTTCCAATGCCCCTCTTTTCCCGCTCTCTCTCTTAGTCGATCGATCGCTATCATCCGCCTCAGAAATTCAATCCCCCTCTTTCGTCACGCCCGCTGAGGCATTAGCCCCTCAGATCACCTCAGCACAGGGGAGTTTACTCAAGGCCTTTCGATTTTTTAAAATGATCGCATTTCTTTTTTCTTTCCTCTTTCTCTTAGTCGGTGGGTTCAAAATTTACAATCATCTCATCTCTCCTGAATGGACTATTCAACCGGAACAAGCGAGGGAAACGAAAATCCGTTACGATCAATTTATTCAGGACTCTCAAGAGTATCAAAAGAAATATAAGAGGCTTAAATCCTTTCCTCGATTCGATCTGATTGCTCAACCGATATTCCTTCCTGCTCCTCAGGGAATTACGTTAGAGGAAATTAAGTTTTATTCGAAACCGATTCCTAAAAACTTAACGGATCAGATTTTTGAACTTTCGATTCAAGGAACAATGCTTAACGGAGATCTCCTTAAACTTCGTGACTATGCCACTGAACTGGAAACCAAAATCCAAGAAAACCTTTCCGAATTTACAGTCACCGTCAACGACAGCGGCCTCACCGAAAAAACAAACTCCTCCGGAGCTACTCTTCGACTCAATGTCAAAATAGAATCAAAAAATCATGGATCCATTTAAAAAATCACTCCTTGTTCACGGCTTTCTGATCCCCCTGGTTCTCACGATCATTGTCACGATCGGAATGAATACCGTTCAAGCCGATATCCAACGACAATATCTTCGTAAGAAACTGGTTTATGATGAGATGAAAAAGCAGGAATCGATTTTACAACAGGGGGCGAAACAAAGAGAACTCCTGAATCAAGAGCTCCCAAAAATTCGCTCCTATTTTCAACCGACTCAGATCACTCAGGCAACCGCCACGATCGCTGCCCAATGCTCCGATGAAAAAGGACTCAAACTCGGAGATCTCAAGCAAAATGCGGCGAGTAGCGCCACAAAATCAATATCCCATCAATTAAAACTGTTCGGTCGCTCCTCCCCTCTTTTAGAGGTCTTGGGTGAGGCGCAGGTGATTCATCCCGCCCTCCAATTCGATCAATGGTCGATTGCGCTCCAAATCGATCAAAAAATACTCCTCTTTCAAGGAACCTTACAACTTGCGGGGAATCCATGACGAAAACCACTCTCTCCCTTCTGTTCATGGGAGTCCTCCTTCCAGCAGCGACGGCCCCCCTCACCCCCGAAATCAATCCCCTGACTCCGCTGATGAGTTTTGAGATACCGCCGATTAAAAAACTCTCCGATCAAATCACGAATGACTCTTTTGGACTGCTCTCACGAGGGAGTTTGACTCTTAAAAAAGAGATTGCGGCTGGGGAGAAGATCAAGCCGATGATTACCCTAGCTGAGGTGACCGCAGGATTGAAACTTTATGGACTTTTTCCTGATCAGGAGGCGATTGTGAATTCAGTCCTCTGGAGGATAAACGACCGACTCACCGTTCGCTTTCAAAATCATGATTATCTCCTTTTTCTGAAAGAGATCACCGATCGTTCGATCAAAATTGGATGGCTCGAAGACCCCTCCCTCTTTCAGCTCTCCCTTCCAACTCCCTCATCCGACGGAATGATGGAACAGCCAGAACAAATTGAACCGCAAACCTCAGAGTCAATGCTTGTCCTTGAATCTGTAGAGAATCGTTCAACCTTAAAATTACATGAGAAAAAATAATGAAAACAACAGTCACCATTACCCTCCTCACGCTCCTCATCCTTGCTCCCCTTTCGTGGGGCGAGGAAAAACCGGGATCGAGCGAAATTAATATTATATTCGATGAGGGGTCCGACAAACCGCGAACGATTGACTTAAGTGCTAAAGTCTCTGAACCGAAAAATGCCTATCGGATCCAAAACATGCCGCTTAACGATTTTGTCATGGCGATGGCCCAAAAAGGGGGGCTCTCCTATGTGGCTAATCCTAAGGTCACGGGAAGCGTCAGCGGTCGCTTCACTCAAAATTCCCCCTTGGAAATGATCAAGGTCGCCGCTCGAGCGAACGGGTATGCGGTTCAAGAAAATAGCACCAATATCGAGCTCTTTAATGCCGATACCCTTGCGGCGCTTCCGCAGCAGGTTTATACACGACAGTTGAAGTATCTACGAGTTCCAGGAAAACCGGAAGATCAACAAAAGAAAATGCAGGAGCTTTTTAAAGGCTTTCTCTCCTCCGATCGCTCTCAGATTCAATTTGACTCAAAGACGAATACCCTTGTCGTACGGGATGTCGATTCCAACATCAACATCCTCGATTCGATGATTAATAAACTCGATGTCGATCGTCCGAATGTTCTCGTACGCGTCACGGCCGTTGAGGTCGACGCGAATCCTCGACGAATGTACGGAATCGATTGGCAAAACACCTTTGGAGAGTCTGGTCTGGATCTTTCGGCGACGACCGTCAACTCCCTCGCCTCGCTTCTGACGACGCAATTTGTTGCCACAACAGCGACTTCGGCACTACCGACTCACCCTGACTACGCTCTTGTGCTCCAACCGGGACAAGTGAAAGGAGTCCTCCGAGCCCTTGAAAAAAAGGGGCTTGCTGAGATTCGAGCTCAATTCTTTGTTTCAACAGAGGATAACGAATTAGGAATGACAACGGTTGCACGACAAGAGCCGATCCCGACCTTTAGCGCGAACCAACAGACCGGAGGATTTGATATCACTGGATTTCAATACAAACCGATTGGAGCAACGCTTCAGGTCACCCCGCAATTACTTCCGGATAACATCGTCCGACTTGCGATCAAACCGTCACTTAGCTCCTCTAATCAAACCAGAACCTTTACCTCAAATAACGGTGGGTTTACCGCCTCGGTTCCGATAATTGAAGAGCGCTCTACAGAGGTCACTGTGCGAGTTCCGTTAAATAAATCGCTGCTTCTCGGAGGCCTGCAGCAACTCTTTGGAACGGATCAATCCAATAAAGTCCCGATCCTCGGAGATATCCCGGTTCTTAAATTCTTTTTTTCGAGTCGCGATTATGAAAAAAGAACCCGCAATCTCATCCTCGTTGTCGAGCCGGGAACCCTTGATCCGCAAAACCCTGAAAATCTTCAAGAGGAAATTAATAAGATTAAGGATCAGATGAAATTTCAGCCCAAAGACTTTAATAAACCGATCTCTGATCTTTCTGCAAAAGCCTCCGATTTTAGTCCCTTTGCGCGATAACATAAATCGGTCAAAGACCGAAACCAAGGATATCTCCTCAATGAAAATATTCTCTATCCCATTCAAGTCCCATTGAATTCCGATTTATGAATTTTAAAATACAGTTTCATTTTTCGAAAGATTTCAAAGGTGAGGGACTATGATACATCGCATTCTCAACCGAAAAAAAAGGACTGCGGTTTCCAAGCAGAACCCCAAAACGGAGTTCTCTTTAGGATTTTCCGCAAGTCAGTCGATGGAGTATGCAATCGATCAGATCCTCAAAGAGGCCTCGGAACTCCCCTTTTCCGAAAGCAATTTCGAGGAATCCCCACTCGATCCTCAACCGATCCCACAAGATTGTGGATTTGAAACTCCAAATCTTCCGCTCCCTGCCTCCATTTTTGCAAAGAAAACCATATCGAAAAACAAAACCTTTCGGGGACTTAACAATCCGTTAAAAGTACCTCACACACTTCAAAACAAACAGGCCCCTCCAGCTGTCCCTAAAAGCCCTCCATTTTCTATTCAGAAATCAACACAGCCCCCCTCCCCGATCAGCCTTCCCTCTGCTACGGCCCCCTCTTTTCCTCTTCCCCATGTTCCCCCCAGCTCCTCCCTTCAAGCGGTGAGGATTTCGATTGGAAAAGAACTCTTAAAGGCTGCTGCCGCCTGTCAAATGATCTCCATTCAAGAGGCGCATTCCATGGGCAGTAAGATCTCTCTCCCCAGCTCAGGTCTCTTAATCCCCCCTCTTGCAGAGCTCCTTCATCGTAACCCTGAGACCGTTCAAAAAAATCTTCTCTCAAAAATCGCTAAAATAAATATTCCGTTTGATTACTTTAAATCGCTGATCGGCAATCAGTCAGTCCAAAAATATCACTCTCTTTTAATTCCCTATAAAATCATTCCCCTCTTTTATCGAGGAAACTCATTAACCGTTCTCGCAGAGCATCCCTTTCTGATTTCACTCACGGAGACCATTTTAAAGGAAAATCAGACTCCCGTTGCTTGGATTCATTTTATTCCTGCGACACTAGAAGATCTGGAGTCTCTCTCATGAGCTACGCTGATACCATTCCCGTGATTCTTCGAGAACCGCTGACGGAGAAAATCGCAAAAGCGCTCTTTAAAAACCCAACGGAAATTGATCGGAATTTCGATCATCAACGGGAAGAGGATCTATTAGGGGCAGTGGCCTATCATCTTGATGCCCCTTATCTCGATCTTCAATCATCGATGATCGATCCTGAGCTTTATAAAAAATTTAATCCCGGCGATCTTCACCACCATCGATTTCTCCCCCTCTTCCAACAAGGCAAAACACTCTGGTGTGCCTCGCCAAATCCTTGGTTGATTCAAATCAAAGATACGATCCAAAATACCCTTCAATCGCCAGAGCTTCAAATCTCCTATTTTACCGTTTCAGATAACGATCTGAGTGCTTGGATGAGACAACAAGGCCTCAATGGTCAAGGCTATGCAAAAACGGCAGAGACCCTTCAAATCACCAAAGAAAGTGTTGATCAAAGTATCTCCCTCTCCCCAGAAGCGAAACATGTCTGGGGACTCATCTCACAAATATTTATCGACTGTATTAACAAAAACGCGACCGAACTTCATTTTGAACCGGAGGGAGAGCGCCTTCGTGTTCGCGCTGAAATCAATGGGACGCTCCAAGATCTCGACTCCCTCCCCTCCACACTCTCTGGGACGATCGATCATATCCTCTATTCCAAAACAAAAACGATGAAAGGAGATCGTTGGCGATTTCCTCAAAGCGGAAGCTTTACCTTTCCCTACCAAAATCGACAAATTAATGTCCGGATTCAAACCGTCGGTCGCGACATTGGCAGGACCTCGCAACTCGTCCATACGACCGTTCGATTTCAAGACTCACAACGTAATAAACAGATCTCGATTGAATCCCTTCCCTTTGATCCTCAAATCCAAGAGTTGATCAAAAACTCAGTTCAAGAACCGGGTTCCCTCTCGATTATTGCCGGCCCAACAGGAAGTGGTAAAACAACGACGCTGGGAGCGATCCTCAAGTTTCTTGCCACCGATGACAGAATGATCTACGCCGTCGAAGATCCTGTCGAAAATATCTACCCCGGAGTCATTCACGTCCTTGCCGATCGCGATTCGGGGATCACCTTTAGCTCGGTTCTCAAAGCGCTGCTTCGAAAAAAGCCTCATGTGATTATGGTGGGGGAGATGCGTGAGCGAGAGACAGGAGAGGTCGTTATCGAAGGAGCCCTCACCGGCCATATTATGTTGACGACCGTTCACTGTGATTTTGCCTGTGAAATTCCAGAACGACTGACCTATCTCGGAATTCAGCCATTTCAAATCGCCAGCAAACTCAAGCTTTGTTCCTCGCAACGTCTCGTTAAAGAGCTCTGTCCTCATTGCTCCCGAGAGATTGAACTCACCCCGGAATTTCAACGAACGAATCATTACCCAAAGGAGTGGATTGGAAAACAAATGAAATTCCATCACCCCTTAGGCTGTTCCCGATGTAATCACGGCTACATTGCCAGAAGACCGATTATCGAAGTCATGCCTACCGACGCAAAACTGATTGATCTGATTTATTCAGGGGCAAGACCGCACGAACTTCAACGTTATGCGGTCGAAAAACTTCAGATGAAAACCTTGAAACAATCGGCCTTGGAGCTGATTGAGCAGGGAATCACCGACTACGACGGCGTTAAATCAGGAATCTCAATCTAGGCCCCCTTATTATGCCCCTCTATCAAATCATCGGTTTAAATGTAAAAGGAGAAAAAGTGGTCACTCAATGGAGTGCCTCCAATGAGTCTGACCTCAAGGGAATCGCAAACAGTCAAAAGATCAGTTTACTGCACCATAAAATTCTCAATAACGATCAACCATTCACTGCCGCGAAGAGTCAGAAGCTTAAGCCGACTCAAGTCGCCATCTTTTGTGAGCGACTGGCCCCTTTGCTCGAAATGCGAGTTCCTCTCTCTCAAGCCCTTGCCTTTTTACATGAAAAATCTCCAGATTCGATGATTCGAGGAATTGCACAAAATTTAAAAAACTCTCTAGAACAAATGCCTTTTCCTCAAGCCATTGAATCGTGCGGAAAATTTCCTCCCCTTGTTTCCGGTTCCATTAAAGCCGGAAACGACTCCGCCCTTCTTCCTGAAGTGCTTAATATTTTAGCCCGCTTCTATCGCGCCCAAGTCACGATGATCTCCTCGATCCGAAATGCTCTTGTTCAGCCCTCCTTTGCTTTAGTCATCGTTCTCGGATATCTTCTTTTTTCGCTGATCTTTACGGTTCCCAATCTCGCTAAAATGATGGAGAGCATGAATGCAAAGCCGGGAGGGATTATGGCCCTTCAAATTTGGCTGTCGGAAATGCTTCGACAGTTTTGGCCGATCTCATTGGCCGGCTTTCTTTTCCTCATTTTTACGATTTTTACCGATAATCCGATACGACAAAAAGTATGGGAGTCGGCGATTCAGCGAATCGGCTTTTTACGCGAAGTTTTTTGGGGAATGAGGCAGACCTCTTTACTTTATGCCATGGCGATTCTCTTTAAGGCAAATGTTCCCCATTCCCAGGTCCTTCACTATCTTATTGATGTCGCCAAAGGAACGCCGCTTGAGCTACAGCTTAAAAATGCCGAGGCTCACTTCCAAAATGAAGCAAAGCTCACTCATGCTCTCGAACTCCACGTCGATCTTGATCCCGATATTCTCTTTGCTCTCAAAGCCGGCCATGAATCCTCTCAACTCCCAGAACAAACTGAAAAGATTGCCAAACTTTACGAAAAACAGGTGATGCTCGCCTCGGAATCGATTGCGAATAAAATTACACCGATCATCATTATTCTCACGGCGGTTCTTGCCGTTAGCTCTTATCTCATGACCTTTGGCGCCACGATGTCGGTCACTATGAAACTGATGCGCGGGGGGCTCTGATCTCATGGACGGCCATTTACAGACAAGGGGAGGCTCTTCCTTTCTTTCTCAAAGAGGAGATCGATTTCGTAAAAATCTCTCTCAAAGAGGACTTTCTCTCATTGAAACCGTTGTTGCGATGGTCGTGATGACCCTCGTTGCCGGGGCGATCACGCAAACGATGATCTCGATCGAAAAAACCCAGTTCCTTGCCGATCGACGCGCCGCTCTCATTACTGAAGCGGCGCGACAATCCGAGATCGTTCGGGGGATGCCACTGGCTCTCTTACTGACGGAACTTCCGACTCCCGGATTAAAAACCGAACGGACAGGAACTAACGATGGAAAACTGACAGGGATCATTGTCAACGACCGTGAAAGAGCCTCCGTCTGGTGGACCCGCACGGAAAACCGGCTTCCGATCTCAGGAGAGAAAACGCAATCGATTCAAATCGATCTCTCTTATACCCTTTGGGGAGATCAAGTGAAACTCGGCTCCACCAATCAAGTCCTTCGCCTGATGGAACGAGAAACGAGACTCGAAGCCGAATAGTCCCTCACTGTTTGAATTCTTCGCAATATTTTTCGTCGAAACGAAAAATATGATCAACGATATAATATTTCATGGCAGGTCAACATTTTGAGTGTGAGGGACGCAAAATAGCGACACATTTAGAATAGTCGATATCGAGAGATTGTTTCATATTTGTGGGTTTGTAGTAAATCATAGTTGATTCGTTCGACTCCCGCCTCACTCAGGTCACGTCCTGTGACCCCCTTCGTCCGAAGGGTCATATTTTTCGTTCCGACGAAAAATATTCGTCAAAGCCCGAAAACAAAAACAAAAGAAACTGTATTTTTAAAAATTCATAAATCGGAATTAAATGCATTTAAAACTCTCCGCGTCTCAGCGACTCTGCGCGAGGCACTCCCCTGCCTTTTAAATGAATTTAAGCTAATCCCAACAGAGTGTCGTCGACGGTTTATCCGGATGGGCGCGATGGACACGGATATGATGGATTCCGGATTCCACGAGCTTACTCCGCATCACCTCTTCCGCTAATTCGGGGGAATTACAATCGGAACTCAAATGCCCTAAAAACAGATCTTCCAGTCGTTCGGTCGCGATTTCAACCGCCAAGGCGGCAGCGGCTAAGTTCGAAAGATGGCCATGACGGGAAAGAATCCGCTGCTTCACCGACCAAGGGCGTTTTTTGTCCTCTTGAAGTTTTTGTAAATCGTAATTGGATTCCAAGACCAGGGCTCTCGCTTGACGAACCCGTTCGACGACAAGCTTCGTGGCATAGCCGAGATCGGTCAGAAATCCAATCGGCCCCTCTTTAAGATGAAAAAGAAATCCAACGGGATCATAGGCATCATGAGGAACGGAAAAGGTCTCGACTTGCATCTCCTCAACTAAAAGAACACTCCCGGTTTCAAAATAGTGCCATCCGGAAAATTCGCTCATCTTGGGACGGATCTGATCAGCGGTTAGTCGATTGCAATAGACAGGGATCTGATACTTCCGACTGATCACAGGCAAACCACAGATGTGATCATCATGCTCATGAGTGACAAAAATACCATTCACTTGATCGAGTCGTGCCCCAATCATCTCTAATCTCAACTCCACCTGCTTCGCACTGATCCCCGCATCGATGAGGTAGCGCCCTTTCTCGGTCTCCAAATAGGAGCAGTTCCCGCTACTTCCACTGGCAAGGATCGTAAAACGAGTCATTGTCTTTTGCTTCCTGAAAAACGAGGGATAAAATAAACAATCACAAGAATCCCTTTAAGCCGATTTGGAGCGCCAACAACGCCCGAGAAGCCAGCCCGCTATTCCTCCGCCGATATGGGCGGTATGGGCGATAAAGGAGAGCCACCCCATTTTCCAACAGAGAACCTCGACCGCAAGAGAGCCCCAGAAAAACCAACGAATCTCCCCGCGAAGCGGAATCACGAACATCACCAACACTTTCACATAGCGCCGCGGATCGAAAGAGGCCCAGGCTCCAAAAATCGCAAAGACAGCCCCGCTCGCCCCAGCTAATACCTCAATATTTTGGGTGACCCCTTTTTCTGTTACAAACCATAGAACGACGGCCCCGACAAGTCCGGCAAGATAAAGTACGGCATAGCGTTTACTCCCCAGCTCCCATTCCAACTCTCGGCCCATGTAATGAATGGTTAAAAGATTAAAAAGAATATGAATCGGCATCTCCACAGAATGAATCCATCCGTAAGTCAAAATTTGCCACCATGAGCCGGATTTAAAACTCTCAAGTTGAAAGGCGAGGAGAATGGCGATGAGATCGGTCTTGAAGACATACATCGACAAAACTTGTAACAGATAGGTGGTGATTGCTGAGGTAATAATCAGGGTGGTGATCATGAGAGCACCTCCAGTGAAAAATCGATCGCTTTCACACTATGGGTTAACGCCCCCACGGAAATAAAATCGACCCCACATGCCGCAACCTCCGGTAATCGCTCTAAGGTCATCCCTCCGGAGGCCTCGGTTTCACACCGTCCGGCAATCCAATCGACCGATTCCTTCATTTGAGCCACTGTCATATTATCCAAGAGAATGCGATCGATCTTTAAGTCGACAATCCATTTCACTTGATCGACGGTATCGGCCTCAATCACAATTTTGAGGGGGGGATCCCATTGACGAGCTTTGGCGACAACCGCTTTCATCTCCTCTGGATTTTTAAAAAAGGCGAGATGATTGTCTTTAAATAAAAACATATCATAAAGACCAATGCGATGGTTCATCCCTCCCCCACACGCGACAGCATATTTCTCTAAGATTCTTAATCCGGGAGTTGTTTTACGGGTATCCAAAATGCGCGTCTTTGTCCCCCGAACTCTCTCCACATAGCGATCGGTCTGAGTCGCAATTCCAGAAAGATGTTGGAGATAATTTAAAGCACTCCGTTCGGCCGTGAGAATCGAACGAAGCGACCCTTCGACCTCTAAAATCACCTCCCCGGCTTGAATCCGGCTCGAATCCCCCTTCAAAGGAGTTAATTTCAACGCAGGATCAGTCTCGATAAAAACACGTTCTGCAACCGGGAGACCGGAAAGTACCGCCACCTCCCGAGTCACAATCCGCGCCCGCGCAGTGGCTCCTTCAGGAATTGAGATCCAGCTGGTAACATCGAGCGGACCTCGATCCTCTCCGAGGGCACGACAAGCAGCCTCTCGTAAAATCGGCCCCTCTAAAACAGGAAGCCCAGAATTAAGAAAGTCGGCCTTCATCGAGATCAATGAGATCGAAATAAGTCTCAATTTTTCGTTTTGCAGGAGCCATGAGCTTTACCTTCTTTTGAAAATCAGCGACCTTCTCCGGAGAATCCGGAGCACGACGCATCAGCCGTTCGTTGATCTCTTGAATCGCATTTTGAGTCGGCCAACAGCTCCCTAGAGTTCCCTTTAACCAGTTCAAAATCTCCTCATCGGTTTTCATCGTTTGAGCTGCCGCTTCAAACTCCTTGGCATCGATACAGATGAAATCTAAAATCGTCTTATCAAATCCAACTGTGAGATAATTATATCCCGCCAACTTTCCTGCCGGATAAAGACGACATTTATCAATCAATCGAGGAAGATAAACCAATCCCCCCAGACGATCTAAAGGACTCCGCGGACAAAACTCAGGTGCATGACTGACAGGAAGCCCCGCGGCTATCCACGATTTAAAGCCCCCCGCAACAGACTTCACTTGGGTGTACCCCATCTTCTGGAGATTATCGACAACCAATGCAGAGCGAAAACCGCCACTACAATAACAAAGGATCACTGAATCGAAATCCGGAATTCTCGCTTCGATATCCCGCTCGATAACTCCCTTCGAAAGAAAAATTGCTCCAGGGGCATGTCCCTCATTCCATTCGGACTGCTCACGAACATCGATTAAATAAGTCCCCATCGATTTTTTGAGCGCTTGAGCCTCCTGAACAGAAATATCCCGAATTCTCGTTTTCGCCGACTCCACTAATTTTAAAAAACCTGAAGAATGCTGCATCTCAAGATTTATGAATTCAAAATCCCTCCATGGCAAACTATTAAACATAAATCGGTTAAAGACCGAAACCAAGGATATCTCCTCAATAAAATATTCTCTACCCCGTTCCAGTCGCATTGAATTCCGATTTGTGAATAAGATCACTGACTTGCAAAATCGAGTCTTAGGGCTATCTCTTTCCCATGCGCCTTCACTCTTTTCAACATATCCCCTTTGAAGATCCGGCGGGAATTGCCCGTTGGGCGGCGATGCAAAAAATTCCGATGACCCATACCCACTGGTATAAAGGGGAGAGCCCCCCTCCCATGGACTCTTTTGATGCCCTGATTATTATGGGGGGACCGATGAATATCTACGAGGATCACCTCCACCCTTGGCTCGCAGAGGAGCGGAAATTTATCAATCAAGCCGTCGCCTCCGGAAAGAAGGCGATCGGAGTCTGTCTCGGTGCCCAGTTTCTAGCCGATGCTCTCGGGGGACGGGTCACTCAGAACGCACAAAAAGAACTCGGCTGGTTTCCGGTGGAGTTTACACCCGAATTTCAAAAAGTAAGTTGGCTCGCTCCCGTTCCTCAGGAACTCACCGTTTGTCATTGGCATGGGGATACTTTTTCACTTCCCCAAGAGGCGATCCTGATGGGCTCCAGTAAAGCCTGCGTGCATCAAGGGTTTGTCTGGAGAAAACAGGTTCTCGGATTTCAATTTCATATCGAACTGAGCGCCGGAGATCTCGCCCGTATCCCTGAGGATTTCATTAGCGAATTCCCTGCCGGCCCTTGGGTTCAACCGGTCAGGCAAATCATCTCCGATGCCATCCTTTACGAATGCGATTGCCAAAAATTCCTTTTTCAGACCCTGGATAAATTTTTCGACCTTGCCTCGAATCACACTCCTGTAGAGGGGAGTTTGAGGAGTGGCAAGGTATCTACTGCTTAAAATGAATCTCACACAAAGACACTAAAACACAAAGTTTAATACAAATTTTTAATTCTTTATCCAAAAAGCAGCGGGCCCCTTCGTCAGTCTTCGTGTTTTCGTGGCTTAGTGTGAGAATGGTTTTAAATCATTACCCTAACCCGCTATCAACCTCTCAAAACAGAGTCTATTTTGGACTTGAAAGTCGATTCATATATTTTTCTCTTTACATTTTTTCGTTTTACAGCATCTTTGTAATCGCTTGGTACTTTCTTTTAAAGATCTCCCCTAGAGGAGGCCGGAAAGTCCTCGCTTTGAAGCCGCTCCCTGTCTGATTCATTGAATCGTTGCTCTTTTTAAGGGTTTTTCGAAAATCGTGAGGGTTGATAAGGGACGGAATTTAAAAAAAATAACCATTATTACACTATTTGAATTATGATTGATGTTTCTTACGAAAAACTTTTAGAACTAGTCGACCTTTCCAAAACCGGGCGTTTAAATCCCCGTCAAGAACAAGAGGCACTTCAAACCGTTAAAGGCTTAATGCTTACCGGTCCCGAAGGAGTCGCTTCCGCTGTCGAAGGAATGGTCTCCCTCCCTTGGTCGGTCGGGGTCAATGCCATTATGGACTCATGGCCCACTTTAAATGACGGAATTAAAAAACTACTTTTAAGCGGAATTACCACCGATGCCTTTCAGACCGATAACGGTAAACGTTTTCGTCTGAGCCTCGGCCGCGCATTTCTCCGAACGGATGCCCCCCTCGGATGCAAAATCATTGTTGCCGTCGCTCACGAAATCATGGTCGGAGCCGACCCACTGCCCCAACAAAAACATCTTCAAACTTTTTTTCATATCATGATCGGAAAAGGTCGTCCTTGGGTCACCAACCTCAATGCCGAGTCCTTAGAGAAAAATGATTTAGCGGCACTTCTCTTCTGTAGTGTTGCGGCGACCTTTACAAGGGCCTCATTCCTTCCTCCCTCCCCCCCTTTTACCCAACTCCAATTGTTGAAGTGGGCCGCCCCTTCCGGGCAACTGGAGCTCCTCCCGCAACCGGTTCTTGATTTAATTCTTGAAGCGGTTCGCAGTTGGAACGGTCGCTGGCAAGCCTCTCTGAAAAGAGAATGCACCCCACTTCCAGAAGTCATCGCAGCGATCATCCCTCAAATCTTAGAGGAACCGGCAGGAATCGAGCCCGCAATCGAAGGAGATCTTCCACTCGCAGTCAATGGACCGCGCCGAGATCGATTTGAACGACGGGATCCCCGTGATTCACGCGAGATTCGTAATCCCCGCGAAGGACGCGAGATTCGAGAGGTCAGAGATCTCCGCGATCCCCGAGATAGTCGCGACTCCCGTTTTCCTCGTCGTCGTGATTTCGATCGCTCCCCTGTTGTCGAAATGCCAGCTGAATTTAGCTTTCCAAAATCGGTTGAACAGATTCAACTCTACGTCCAAAAGATCGAAGCCGATCTTGAAACAGTTCGTGCCTCCCTCCAACAAAAGGAGGCAGCCCTCCAAAATGCGCTTAGCCGAACAGCAAACTTAATCGCTGAAGAATCAAGTGCGAAACCGAAAAAAGGCCGCAAAACGAAAAAAGAGGAACCGGCAGATTTAGAATCCCTCAAACAACATAATGATCAACTCCAAGATACGGTCAATGAACTCCAAAAACGGATTGAAGAGTTCACCGGTGAACATGAGGACATTGCCACCAGTCGTGATGCTCATTCCCGCGACGGGAAAACGGTAGAACCGGCAGATGAATTCCGAAATTTAGTTTCGATCAAGCTGGCCCCCGAACTTGAGGAATATCAAGCACTCGCGAAGGAACCGATGACCACCGCTCTCGGAGAGCATTGCCGAAATCGTTGGGGAGATCTTTTTGAGGAGCTCCGCAAACTAGGAGTCGAACTTCAATCCAAGCCAGCCCCGAAAAAACGTCCCTCAAGGGCTAAAGTAGCCGCTGAATAAAATTTAACGATTCAAGGGCGATCACTCGATCGCCCTATTTCTTCTCTATGAATCCCTCTTCTAAAATCAGCACCCCGAGAGCGAAAAACGAGATCGCCACTGCAACCTTAAAATTGCTTTGTACCGATTTTGACGGCACCTTGATCGATCACGATGAAGGAGGCTCAGCTCCTCCCGCGGAGTTTTTTGAGATGCTCTACGCAGCGCGAGAGATATCTCCAGTCACTTGGGTGATTAATACAGGACGGGGTTGGATCGATTTAAAGCATGACCTCATCGCAAAAGCCTTTCCGGTTTGGCCCGATTGGGTGGTTCTCACCGAGCGCCATATCTATCAAGTTGTTGATCGTGAAATTATTGACCACCCTGAATGGAATGATCCCTGTAAGGCGATTCATCAAGATCTTTTTCATAAATCAAAAAATCTCTTTACTGAGATTCGTCATCATCTTTCTGAAACCACCGAAGCCGATTTAATTGACGACTCCGCCTCTCCGTTAGGGATTGTCGCCAAAACACCAGAAGAAGCAGATCGGATCGCTCTCTATCTCGATGATTTACTCTCGGAATGGCCAGAACTGGTTTATGTCCGGAATGCGATCTGGTTTCGATTCTCCCATATCGATTACAATAAAGGGACTTGCCTTCGCGAAATTGCCAAAAAATTTGAAATTCATTCTGATGATATCCTCTCCGCAGGAGATCATTGCAACGATCTCCCGATGCTCGACTCTCAATTTGCAAGAGGCATCGTTTGTCCCTCGAATTCGGTCGAGGTCGTCAAATCCAAGGTCAAAAAACATTCCGGCTACATCGCCCAAGGGAAAGCGGGACACGGGGTGGTTGAGGGTTGGAAACACTTTTTTCCTGAAAAAAGCTCTTAGTGAAGTGAAATCCTCTCATGCTTTTCGACTATCACAATCATACCCCCCTTTGTCATCATGCCAAAGGACTCCCCCGTGACTATGTCCTTGCCGCTCAAAGAATCGGATTATCAGAGATCGGTTTCTCCGATCATAACCCGATGCCGACACAATTTGATGATTGGCGAATGGCCCTTTCCGATCTCCCCCAATATTTTTCTTGGATCGAAGAGGCACGGAAAGAGTTTTCCCCCTTTCCGATTCGTTTAGGGTTAGAATGTGACTATCTCCCTGGCTATGAGAGCCATCTGCGCTCCCTGAGCACACTTGCGGAATGGGATTACCTCATCGGAGCCGTTCATTATATCTCTCCCCGCTGGGATGTCGATAACCCCGCCCATCTCTCGAAATGGAAAGAGCAATCGGTAGATGAGATTTGGGATTGGTATTTTAAATCGGTCGTTCGCATGATCGAGTCAAGGCTTTTTGATTTCTTTGCCCACATCGATCTTGTCAAAAAATTTGGTTTTAAGCCGAAAGGAGAACTCACTCGATTCTACGCCGAGACCATTGAAGCCCTTGCCGATCACCACGGGGTGATTGAGATTAGCACCGCGGGACTTCGTAAAGAGGTGAATGAAATCTATCCGAGCAAAGAGTTTCTGACCCTCGCCCATCGCAAGGGGATCCGCATTCTGATTAACTCCGACTCCCACTCCCCCGAGGAGGTCGGATATCGGTTCGATCTCGCACTTCAAATGGCAAAAGAGATCGGTTACTCCGAACTCATGCGCTTCGAAAAACGCAGAGCCATTGCCGTTAAAATTTAGAATAGTTTATTTCGGGGGGGCTTGATCCCGCTCTTTGATCCACGCATCAAGGAGCCGTAGGGTGAACGAAAAATATGACCCTGCTCATTCAAGAGTGAGGGACTAAGAGATTTTTGTTTTGATGCCTCCCTGCTCATGCTAGGGTCGATCGATGGACTTGAGCCAATTTGATTCTAAGAGCTTTGACCGTGGTGCTAATCGAGTCACAGAGATCCTCTGGGTCTTGGTCCGCTCGCTTATCTTTTTATCCCCCCTCCCCTTTCCCTCTTTTTTGAAAGTCTTTCTCTTGCGACTCTTCGGTGCTCAAATCGGGAAACAGGTCGTCATCCGCTCTCGGGTCATGATTTGGATGCCCTGGCGTCTCCAGATCCAAGATCATGTCTGGATCGGTGAAGAGGCCTTTCTCCTGAATCTCGCTCCGATTGTGATTGAGTCTCACTGCTGTATCTCTCAACGAGCCTTCCTCTGCACCGGTTCTCATGACCACGAAAAAATCGATTTCCCCTTTAAAAACGGCCCGATTACGTTACGCCAAGGAAGCTGGATCGCCGCTCAAGCATTTGTCGGAGCAGGAGTCGAAATCGGTAAAAATTCGATTGTGAGCGCAGGCAGTATTGCTCTCCATTCCGTCCCGGAAAATACGATCGTTCGAGGCAATCCCGCAACCCCTTGCGGAAACCGCTACCCCTGATGATTCTGATTCTTAATCAATTCCCGGAAAAAGACCCTGCCCCGACGAGTCGCTATTTAAAAGAGTGGGGAGAAGATCTTCGTCAACAGGGAGAATCGATACAATGGATCTCCGGAACTCCCTCCTATAGGCTCCGAAGCCCCCTCTTTATTTTCAGGGCTCTCCAAGATCTGCAAACCGTGTTTCTCATTTTATGGGAGGGAATTTGGTCCCCCACTCCCCATCTGATCATTGCCAGTAGCTCCCCTCCCGGAATTCTTCTCGTCGCAACCGTTTTAAAGCTCTGGCATCGCGTCCCCTTGATCCACTGGGCGATGGATCTTCATCCCGATCTCTCCGAAGCTCTTGGAGAAAATAAGTTCTTACGAGGAATCTTCCAGTTTTTCGTGAAGCGATGCTATCCGCTCTGCGATGTTCTCTTGACGTTGGATGCCGACATGCAAAAAAAACTTCGAACCACTTACCAGGTCGATTCGATCATCACTCGCTTATGGCCTCTGAATCTGGCTGCAATTCCGGACTCCCGATCGGTTCAATCCCCCCCTCGCTGGATTTATTCCGGAAATTTAGGCAAGGCTCATGAATGGAAAACGGTTTTAGAAACACAATCGAGGCTCGAACAACAGGGCTCCCCGTTTCAGTTACGACTGCAAGGCAATGCCTCTCAACGACTCCCCTCCAACCTCTCTCTTCCGCAACAGATCGAGCTCTCTGATTACGTCGCTGAAGAAAACCTCGTATCCACCCTACTCTCCTGCCATCTTTTGATTGCGACTCAAAATCCATTGACCACAGGACTTCTTTGGCCCTGTAAACTGGCACTGCTTTCGGTGCTCCCTCGACCGCTTCTTTGGATTGGATCGAAAAACTCTTCGACCGCTACAGAATTCAAGCAACGTCCCCATACCGGAATCTTTGAGCCGGGGGAAAGCGAAAAAATCGCTCAATGGATAAAACAGTACGAAACGATTCCGAACCAAAATGATTTTAAAAAATGGATCGAGAAACAGCCGACTCAATCGGCTTTTCTTGAGCAAGTCCGAAAAGTAACTTTGCCTCTGAGGCCAAAAGCGGCATCACGGAAAGACGAGACTGACGAATCAGCGGGATCTCTTTTAAAAGAGGATGAGATTTAATCATCTCTAAAGTCACCGGAACTTTAAAAGAACGGACCGGCTTGATCTCCACACAGCTCCAATCCCCCTCCTCCGCCGTTTTATCAGCAAAGGCCTCTTTGCTAATCTGAGCGATTCCGACGACCGATTTCTCGGTCACGCTATGGTAGAGAAAAACAAGATCCCCTTTTTTCATCGCTCGAAGGTGATTCCGAGCCTGATAATTGCGTACCCCAGTCCAATCGGTTTTTCCCTCCCGAATCAGGTCACTCATGGAGTAGGCCTCAGGCTCCGATTTAACTAACCAATAACTCATCTTTGATGCCTTTGATCCTGAATGGTGAAATTGAGATAAGTATTCTTTTTCACGCGAAGCAACTGTCCCCATGGAATGGGGAATGGCACAGTTGTGAAGCGGATTTTTAAAACATTCAATAGGGAACTCAGGAAAAAAGGAAAAAAATAATCCTGCTTTCCTGCTTTCCTTATTAAATTGAATTTTTTCATAATCTCTTGGACGATAGATGTTTATATATTTTAGGAAGTTTACTTCACTAGGAGCGAATTAAGATCCGACTTCCTTGCGAGCCTCTTCAGCGAGCGCGGTACTTAAATAGCGTTCTCCCGTGCTACAGGCGATGGTAACAATCAATTTCCCCTTATTCTCAGGACGTTTCGCAACCTCAAGGGCGGCCACGACATTGGCACCCGTAGAAATTCCGACTAAAAGACCCTCCTCTTTGGCCAGCCGACGGGCCATCGCAAAAGCATCATCATTACTTACGGTGATCACATCATCAACGATCGCAAGGTTTAAATTCTTAGGAACGAATCCTGCACCTGTCCCTTGTATTTTATGAGGTCCTGGCTTCACTGGCTCCCCATTGCGAGTTTGGGTAATGACCGGGGAGTCCTTCGGTTCGACGGCAATCGACTGGAAGCTCGGCTTACGTGCCTTACAGACCTCAGAAACTCCCGTAATCGTTCCCCCTGTTCCTACTGAGGCGACAAAAATATCGATTTTCCCATCGGTATCACGCCAGATCTCCTCTGCCGTTGTCTTACGATGAATCTCTGGATTCGCTGGATTTTCAAACTGTTGCGGGATAAAAGAACCAGGAATCTCAAGTTGAAGAGCGACGGCTTTATTGATCGCCCCACGCATTCCTTCTGCGGCAGGGGTCAAAACGAGTTTCGCCCCTAACATCGCTAAAAGCGTCCGACGTTCCAAGCTCATGCTCTCAGGCATCGTAAGGATTAATTTATACCCTTTAGCGGCAGCCACAAAGGCCAAGGCGATTCCGGTATTGCCAGAGGTCGGTTCAATCAAAGTAGTATTTGCTGTAATCAAACCGGCCTTTTCAGCCGATTCAATCATCGCCATTCCGATTCGATCTTTAACACTTCCGAGCGGATTGAAAAATTCACATTTCAAAGCGATCGTTGCATCGATCCCAGCGGTAATTCGATTCAATTTTACCAAGGGGGTATTTCCGATGGTTCCAACGACATTGTGAATAAGGGGCATAATTCGATCTCTCCGTAGTATTTGAGTTTCCCTCTAATCTTGAGGGGGTTTCTCAGAAATCAATCAAAAACTATTCCGAAGGGAGATCCGTCCCGGTTTTTCCCCATTTTTCGAGGCAATAATCCAAAGAGATCTTCCCTGGTCCAAAAAAGAGGATAACAAGGGTCACAATCAGATAGGTCGAGGGAGTCGCACTTAAAAACTCCGAAGGATCAGAAAAAAATTGCAGGAGTTTTTCATGGTCGGCGGTGTAATAAGCAACCATCATGGTAAAAGCGAGAGGGAGACTAACCACTCTTGAAAATAACCCTAAAATTAAAAACAATCCGCCGAAGCATTCAACAGAGGCCGCAACCAAGGCATTCATCTGGGGAAAGGGGATATTTAAACCGGTAAAAAATTCCGTGACTTGATCAAGATTTTTTAATTTCCCATATCCAGTGACCATAAAGAGCCAGCCCCAATAGAGCCTCAGTCCCAATAAAAAGGGGGTCTGAAATAAATTCATGAGTTTATTACACAAAGAGACAGCGGAGAGATAATTCATCTTGATATTCATATTTTTAGATTCACTTGTTTTAGATTCATTTTTTTGATTTTCGTAGAGAGATCCACCCCATCGCCGACCACTCTTGAAACTGGGTTTGCACGGAGGCGGCACTCACCGCATCCTTAAATTTATTTTGCTTCATTACTTTTTCAATCGCTGCACCAAGGGAAATTCCTTGATCAAATGCGGTGAGAAGTTCAAAAGCCCATGGCTCGATTCGTTTAAAATAGACTTTAAATTGATAGCGATGAACGGCTAAATAGATCCTCTCTTTTTTAATCGCTCCGACGAGAGCACGGCATTTCGACTTTAAACGACGATCTAAAACACCGTTACTCAACTGCTCACGTACCCCCCCTTGATTCAGCTTCAACTGCCATTCATCCAACGGATAATCGAGTGCCATCAGTCGAACATGGGGAGAGATTCTCAATCGACAAAGGAGGGGGCGAGCCCCCAAATGTTTTGCCGTCAGGGGAGATTCCTCTTTTTCATCATAAACATGAAGTTGAGCGAGCTCCATCGTCGCCATCTGATAGAAAAGAGCGCTTTTATCCTTGTAGGCTCTCTTTTCTTTGAGAATAAAAGGGGGCAAACGGGTTCCAAAATCACGTAGGGTATAAGATCGTGAGGGAAATTTCTCGATGTAACGACGAATCAGTCGTTCAAATTCCTGATCCCCCATGAGGGCTCTTAATCCAGGGAAATCATCATACAATGACTCTAAAATCCGAAACCAATACTGTCGGGCATAAATTTCAATTCGATCGACTGCCGTAAGACGTGAATTCGGTTTGATTTCCGATTTTATCCATCGACCGCCGATTCGACTCGGTTGAAGCCGATCTTTTGAGTTTAAAGGGGCTTGAAGGCAGCTTAAGAAATCCTTTTGAAGTTGCGCAAGAGAGCTCATTTTTTAGCCCTCTTTTTTTTCTGAGCCGCTTTGTCTTTATCTTTCCAATAGCGAGTCGCTTTCTTTGCTTCATCATGAACCTCTTGAAAAGAGGGGATACTGGCATCCCACTCCAAAAGGGTTGCGGTAGGCCCCACCTTTTGAATCGCTAAGTCATAAAGTTCCCAGACCGGATCAATCACGGGGTGGTCATGGGTATCAATAATAAATCGTTCATATTTCGAATGACCTGCGATATGCATTTGAGCCACGCGATGATGGGGAACCCCTAAAATATAATCTCGGGGATCAAAGGTATGATTCTGGGAGGAAACATAAATATTATTTACGTCGAGAAGGATCCCACAGTCGGCCCGTTCGACGACCTCTGTCAAAAACTCCCATTCCGTCATCTCTGAGGAATGAAATTCGGCGTAGCTACTCACATTCTCGACGGCAATGGGGATCTCTAAATAATCACGAACTTCACGAATTTTCTTCGCCGCATTTTTCGCCGCATCTAATGTGTACGGAAGCGGGAGTAAATCATGAGAATAGGTTCCATCGACACTTCCCCAACATAAATGATCGGAGAGCCATGGAGTCTTCGTGCGTTTGACTAAATCTTTCAGTTTTTTTAGATGAGTTCGATTGAGTCGTTCTTTGGAGCCAAAATAAAGGGAGACCCCATGTTGAACGACTTGATATTGCTCTAAAATTTGATCGAGGATATGCAGTGCCCGTCCCCCCTCCTGCATATAATTTTCTGAAATAATCTCGAACCAATCAACGGTCGGTTTTTCCGTCAAAATATGATCGTAATGAGGGACTCTCAATCCGATTCCAATCCCATAATTCGTGAAATTATTAAAGCGATTTGCAGGCATAATGAGTCAGAGAAAATAAAACAAATCTCTTAGGAATGCTGGAAGGCAGGAATTTAAAAACATTTTAAATAGGGAAATCAGGAAAAAAGGAATTAAAACAAAAAATTCGGCGGTCTTTTTCCTATTTTCCTGCTTTCCCCATTAAAACTGTATTTTTCATAACGACCTTATTACAAGATATTCATATATCTTTCGGAAGTTTGCTTCACTAAGAGAGCACTGAGTTTTTCTTAAGGGAACTTTCCGATTATAAGTCGGAAAGCTCCCTTTTGATCTTAAACTAAATAATTATTTCTTTTCCTTCTTTGCGGGACATCCATCTTTACCGCTACAAGAGGCCTTTTCTTTGCTCTCTTTATCTTTTTTACCCTTGCAGCCATCTTTACCACTGCATTTATCTTTTTCCTTCTTTGCAGGGCAGCCATCCTTACCAGAACAAGTGGCCTTTTCTTCAGCTAAAACAGCGCTCGCAAGAACACCTGCGTTTGCGGCTTGGAGTGAGGTTCCTGTCAAAATTCCAGCAACTGCGGCTGCTGCGATCATCGTGCGTGTAACTTTAGTCATTGTTTTATCCTTTTTTTTTATTTTTTTGTTTTGAAGCGATCGGAAATTCCGAACAGCTATTATTAAGAGTCCCAGAAAAAAAGTTTATTCCCAGAAATTAAAATAATTTTTTAAGCTCATCGAGCGTCACTCCTCCCGTCAAGATATACCCGTGACTTTCATCAGTCCAACTGGCCACCGCATTCCCTTGTCTCTCGTGAAAATCAGGAACTCCAAAGGAGGGAAGATTTTGCAGATCGGCTTTATCGATGACAAAAAGATGAACCTCTTTTTTAACTCCTTCGATCTGAAAACAGATCATCGAGGAGCGAATTCCAAAAAATTCGACCTGACGACAGCCAAATTGAGAGAGTCCCTCCACATGAAAGGGGATCTGGAATGAATGGGGAGTCCCACGGCTCTTGAGCCACTCCCGCGCTTCACTTAATTGGGGGGTTTTCTTCGAAAGCATGAAAACGCTCTGAGTGAAATCAACGGCTCTCCCCTCGAATTGAGCAAAGTCATTCGATTTCGAGTTCTCCCAGAAGGAGAAGGTCGTCAAACTCAAAATCAGCAGCGCAGCGGCCGCTAACGGAATCCATAAATAGCGAGGGAATGAAATGATCTTCGCCGATTTCTGCTGCTGCTCTTGATTTTGAGCTAAAATCTTCCGTTTAAGATCCTCAGGAATCGAAATTGAATGGATCGATTTTTTAATTTTTGAATCCCACTGATATTGCTGCTCCCAAACCCTTTTCAAGGAGGGATCACGCTCCATCTCCGCAAAGGCGGCCTCAATCTGTGGATCCCCCTCCCCCTCTTGAGGCGAGCGAACAGACAAGAGGATCTCTAAGATTTGCTCTCTTTTCATGCTCTTACCTCCGCAAAATATTTTTCTAATCGTTTCCTCATGATTCCCTTCCCTCGTGCGAGACGGGACATCACGGTTCCGATCGGAATCTCTAAAATATCGGCGATTTCTTTATAAGATAGATCCTCCAAATAAAAGAGGGTCAACGGCTCACGATAAACAAGATCGAGCCCCTTTAAAACCTCGACCACCTTCTCTCCATCCATCTCTAAAGGGACCGGTGGGGCCTCATCGGCTAACTCAATCGTCATCTCCTCGAAACTTTCGCTGGGATGATTTTTCTCCCGTCGTCTCGACCGGAGAAACTCCCGATAGAGAGTCGTAAAGAGCCAAGTCTTGACCTTGGAGGGATCGCGCAATTGATCCCCTTTGCTCGCCCAGATAAAAAAGGTTTGCTGAGTCAAATCGGAGGCATCCGCCTCGCTGCCGGAGAGGCTGATACCAAAACGAAAAAGGGATGAATAATAGGTCTCGACCACGACTTCAAACTCCATTGGGTGATTGTTATTCATGTGAGACAGAAGGACTTTGGTTTATTCCCGAAATAAATCCAGCCCAAAAATCATAAACAAAGCCAACTCCTTCTTCTCTTTCAAACCACCATGAGAAAAGGACATCTCTAGTGGTGCGCTTCTAAAGACAGAGATAATCCAATTCCTTTCTTTCGGAAGGATTCGTAATAAATTTTTAAGACATTCTCCAGGGGGTGTCTCCCAATTAAGAGAGGGCTTCCAACTGTCAAGAAACTCGTTTTGCATGTTGTCGATATTTCAAGTAATCAACCCCTTGAGAGATGAGTCTACTTTCAATTTCAGAATCAATAACCAACTTGGAAATCAACTCTTTGTCTCTTTTCGAAAATGCTGCGTCAGGACGCAAAAGCAACCTTGCGGCAATCCTATTTTTTCTCCAAATTGAACATTGCTTCTTCACTTCTACAAATATAATTAGTTTCAAAAAAAAAGTCAAAACCCTAAGCAGCAATTCCGAAAACTAAAGTTTTCGAAATTACTGAAAAGAGGTTGAATCAGTAGGTTGATAAGGGTATTATGGGTTTATGCCTGAAATTTTTCGAAAAGAAGGGTTTGTCGTTAGTTTTTATTCTGGGGATGGGCACGAGCCGATCCATGTTCATGTTCGTAAAGCGGGGGGAGAGGCAAAGATTTGGGTCGAGCCTATCCAAGTTGAATATGGCAAACGAATGGAATGGCAGGACTTAAAAAGAGCAGAAGAGCTGGTCGCAGAAAATATCGATCTTATCAAAATGAGGTGGCATGAATACTTTGGAAGTTGATTTGGATTTATTAGAGCCTATAAAGGTTCGTTACGACAATGGATCGATTATCATCACCTTAAGTGATGGACGCGAAGTCACCTTTCCGTGTGCGGTGAACGAATATCTCTCCGTAGCCACCGAAGCAGAAATTTCAAAAATGGAAATTTCTCCCTGCGGTATTCATTGGCCTCTTCTCAACGAAGATTTATCGATCAAAGGTATTTTAGAGGGACGCTTTGGACGTACTCCACGATCGCCTAAATAATAAATCCGTTTAATTCATTTTTCCGGTATTACCCTGATACAAGGCGACCCAGAATACCTCCAAACGGAGGATTTCTATGGAGTTTCTTCGACGCCGATTAAACCGATTATTTTTCCTTAAGTTGACGCTAATGCGCACGTGCGTGATCGCTCCCGATAGAGAGATGACCTGCCAATGCAAGATCTGGAGTTAAACAACTTCAGTTTTTAAACTTTTTCCTAAAACCTAGAGTTGTCATTCCTCAGGACTCTCGCTAATTCTCTCCTTTATGATTCAAGAAAAACTAGAGAGTTTGAAGAGTGAGATTTTATCTGCCTTAGAGGCCGTCGGCAATGCCGAGGAGCTGGAAAAGGCTCGCCTCCTCTATTTTTCCCGTCAAGGGGCCGTGACGATGATGATGGAGTCGATGAAAACGGCGACTCCAGAGGAGCGTCCTGTTCTCGGAAAACTTTTAAATGGTTGGAAAAACACCCTCCAAGAGTCCTTTGAGGCTAAAAAAAGTGCTCTGGAAGCGCTCGATTTTGGACCCGCTATCGATCTCACCTTACCGGGTCGTCCCTCCCCCATCGGTTCGCTTCATCCGATTTATCAAGTACGCGATCATGCTCTCGATATTTTTAAACGACTAGGGTTTGCTTTGGCAGAGGGTCCCGATGTTGAGTTTGAGTTTTTTAATTTTGATGCCCTCAACACCCCGGCGGATCACCCGGCCCGAAATGAACAGGACACTTTTTATATCAAGGGGGATCACCCTCATGCGGATTGGGGACGTCGGCTCCTCCGTACTCAAACCTCACCGGTTCAGGTTCGTGTCATGCAAAATCAAAAGCCGCCGATTCGAATCATTGCCCCCGGTCGCTGTTATCGTCGCGATGAGATTGATGCCACTCACGGACTCTCTTTCCATCAAGTGGAGGCTCTTGTCGTTGATGAAGGAATCACTCTAGCGGATATGAAAGGGACGATGGAGACCTTTTTCCGAGAATTACTCGGGAAAGATCTTATTTTCCGCTTTCGTCCCCATTTCTTTCCTTTTACAGAGCCGAGTTTCGAGGTCGATTGTCGTCGTCCAGGGACGACAATCAAAGGAAAAGAATGGCTTGAGATTTGTGGTTGCGGAATGGTTCATCCCCAGGTCTTGAAACGAAGTGGAATCGATCCTGAGGTTTATAGCGGATTTGCTTTAGGATTTGGAGTCGAGCGAATCGCGATGATGCGCTACGGGGTGAATGACTTGCGACTTTTTGGCGAAAACGATCAACGTATGTTACGTCAACTCAGTCTCGTTTGATTTTCTCCAAAGCTCCCGAGAGAGGTAGAGAACAATTAAAAGATTGAGCAGGAAGATCCCGAATACCGTCCACGTAAATCCCTTAAGCAATCCGAGAACTTCAAAGGGAAGATAATTTAACCTATTTCTTGCATGAAGAATAAATCGGGTTCGTGATACGCTGCATCGGCGTCAACTTAAGAATAACAAGCAAAATACAATTTTACGCAGAGGAAACGGAGGATCACGTCACAAGACGAAACCGCCGCACTTCAAGAAAATCGATCGATGTCGCAGGCTGTAGAATGAGTGATGATTAACTCCAATGCAGCCCCTCTTCATAAAACCATTCCAATTTCAGCGGCTTTCCAGGCTCTATTCGAGAAAAACCGTCACCGAATCCATCTAAATCCGGATATCGCTCGAGAAAGGAGTGAATCGACTGAACCCCTTCTACCGAGGCAGAAGAGAGCTCTGAAATGATAATTAACTGAAACAGATCGATCGCACATCGCTCAACGGTTCCCTCTCTGAACTGCGGAGCCAACTTTTTCAGCGCCACTCTCAGAGGAGCGACCTCCTTAGTTCCCGATCTCCAATCTTGAAGCAATCGAATCAATGTAAGACTCCATTTATTCGCTTTCTGAAATCGATCCGGAAAATGAACCGCTGCATAAAGCCACGAGGCGGTATGACGAGGGTGAGAGAAAAGAGCCCAATCGATCTCCCCCTCATTTCCAAGCTGGTAGTCGGCAAGCCCCCTCCAAACAGCCGCTCTCTCTCCATGAATTTCCGGATAAAAAGTATTGTAAAACTGAGGCGGTTTTTCGGAGGAAACCTCAAGACTCTTCGACTCTACGAACACCGCGTCCCAACGCCGTTCCCTGACCGCTTGTTGGAGTAAGAAAAACTGAGCTGCTATTTGATCGGGATAAAACCTCAAGAGTTCCTGAGCCAGTGCCTCCCCTTGTTTATTTTCGCCGTTCCTTGAGAAAAACAACAAAACATTCGTACTATTATCCTGCCAGTAATGAGCGTAAGGCCCCCGATATCGTTCCTCCTCAGAATAAAGAGATTTTTTATTCCAATAACTCCAGAAATCCTCTCGTTGATCTCCAATCAATAATACCGAAAGCAACTCACACCAGCGCTGAAAGGGCGGTTTCTCCCCTTGACAGAGCGGCTCTAAATGAGAGCGCATATGCTCCGCTTTCCGCTTACGAGATTCAGGGGTCCATTGATATCCTTCATGACGCAAAATCCCCTTTAAGGCCCCAATCTCCGGCCGAAAAGAGAGCTGAGGATGGATCGGACCTTCGAAGGTAAGATCAACCCGTCGCCGTGCAAATCTCAACATCGGCGTTAAACTGGTGGATCCCCCTTGATAAATATTCCGCATCACCACCGAAAGGGTTTGAATTCGTCGGTTTGCATTTAAAAGCGGAAGTTCTCTCAATATCGACTCCACCAACTCGTCGTCCGCAATTTCATCGGCATCGACCCAAAACAGCCATTCTCCGGTCGCATTTTTGAGAGAGATATTCCGAGCCGCCGCCTCATCTCCGTTCCATGGAAAATGAAAGATCTTCGCTCCAAAGGAGTCGGCAATCGCCACCGTCCCATCGGTAGAACCGGTATCAGTCACCACCAACTCACAGCCCGCTCTGCGCAAAGGCTCCAACGCTCTCGCTAACCGCTTCTCCTCATTTTTCACGATCAGAATCGCGCTTAGAAGCGGAGAAGATTGATCCATATTCATTTCAAAAACCGATCAAAAACAAAAAAGTTCCTAAAATAATAAATCGGAATCCAATGCAATCTGAAATCGAAAATAAAGGAATAGTCATAAAAATAAATTAAATTCGCTCTTTCACCGATTTATGGATTGACCCGTTGCATCAGTGCGAGCGCCGTCTGCTCGGCGATCTCCGCCCCCGTCACCCGCTTCATCTGCCGACGTTTCTGATCTCCATTGCGACGATTGAAGCCAAACAAGCTATCGGAATTCACTTGGGCTAATTTCACCCCATCCTTCAGCCTCATTAAGGTCACGGTAAATTGAGGGCGATCCTCGATTCGATCCGCTCCAGAGGCCATTAAAATTTTAACGGGGCGGATCTCGGTCATGATCTCCATCACCCAATCGGCCGATTTCTTGAGAGAGTCGATCTCCTCTTTTTCACGACTCTCACTCAAGGCAGTTAAAAAAGAGCCGTCCGCTGGGGAAAAAATCTTATTGGAAATTTGAGCGACCCGTTGATCGACAAGTAAAACTCCGGCCTCCATCAACGGCTCCTGAAAAGATTCCTCAATCTCTCTCGCCTCACGATCATTCACCGCACGCACTCCCTTCAGTCCCTCCTCGACAATCCGCTCTGATTTCTGAACCGACTCAAGGCGCTCCCCCCCTTTTCCACTGACTCCCTTTGCCCCCTCCTCAATTTTATTTCCGGAACCAATTTGAACAGAGCCTCCACTTCCAATCGAAACAGGATCCCCTTTGGTTTTGATCGAATTTGAGCTTTCTGAAGTTAAAACGATCTCCCCTCGATCGCGAACGAGTCGACGGTTAATATAAACCAATACCTTCGGTTTCCCTAAAGATTGATAGACCTGACGAAAGGTTTGAATCACCGCCCCTGGATTCGAAATAGGGAGAGCCCCCTCTCCCGAAGAGTGATCCCACGGTTTGAGGGGTTGCTTAAATTCGACCCCTTGATCGGCAGGGATGATCTGGAACAGGAAAGCCAGCGTCAGCAACGTTTTTAAAAAGATTATCTTCATTTCTTTAATTAGTTTTGGGGACGATTCATTAACCGCACCCGAATAATAAACTGAGTCGCCTCAGGAGTCATCGCGTTTTGAGAAAAAGATTTCGTTTCATTGGCACTCAACACCATCGACTGCCAAGCCACCTCATTACCCAGATCGTTATAAAGAATCATTCCCTTCGCATCTTTAAAAAGAGTCTGAACTTGAATGGGAACCGTTTTCGAGGAACGATTTCGAAGAGAGGCCTGAACGGTTAAATAATTTTGGGCATTTCTTTTTGCAATCGGAGGAAGATCGACGGCAATCATCTCCTCAAGATCTTCATCAAAAAGAACCACTTTTTTCCCTGCGGCCTCAGGAGATTTTGGATCGGCCTCTGGCAAATAAGGGCCTGAGGAGCAACCGATCCACAAAAAGGGAAGAACCAATCCAATCCATAACATTTTTTTCATGTAAGAATCAATTTGGCATAAAAATTAGATCTGTCATCGTAAAACTAAAAGTTTTCGTTTACCTATGAAAATAGGGCTAAATGGAGCCGTGAAGAGGGACCCCCTAAAAAAAGCCCTTTACGTCTGCAATTCGTATGCTATCAAACACAACCCTATTTCCGGTATGAAACCTGTGCCGCGATGGCAGCGGAAGCGAAGTAGTGAAGAAGGAGTATCTTATGTCAATGAATGTGCAATTGCTCGAAAAGATTGAAGCGGAACAATTCCGTAAAGTTTCCCCATTTAAAGTGGGTGATTCTGTGAAGGTTCACACCCGAGTTAAAGAGGGTGAAAAAGAACGAACTCAAATTTATGCGGGTGTCGTGATCGGTCGTAAAGGCCGTGGATTAAACGAAAACTTTACCGTTCGCCGAATCAGCTTCGGTGAAGGGGTCGAGCGTGTTTTCCCAATCAACTCTCCCCTCGTTGAAAAAGTAGTCGTTGATCGTTCAGGCCAAGTCCGCCGTGCGAAACTTTACTTTCTCCGCGGTCGTAAGGGTAAAGAGGCTTTGTCTGTAAAAGCAGAAAAGACCGATAAAAACAAAAAGAAGAAATAAAACTCTTTTTTCGTTTCAGATTTTTAAAGCCCCGTGGTTCGCCACGGGGTTTTTTGTTTCTCAATCATCTCGCAGGCTCTCTGCACTCCATTCTCCGATCGGACCTTAACTCCAATCTCCCGTGCTCTTTCAAAGGCTCCGATTCGCTCTAATTTCCTAAAGGCATTCCGAAAATCGTTTGCCGTTCTTCGGTTTCTCTTCAGAACCACCGCAATCCCCAATCCCTCTAATCTCATCGCATTATTCGGCTGATCAAAAGCATAAGGACAAGCGACACTCGGAATCCCCGCTCGCATCGCCTGACCGACTCCCCCTATCCCACATTGATGAATTACTCCCTTGCAATAAGGCATCAGCTTTTCATGGGGGGCATAAAGAACCGCAATCAGATTTTTAGGTAAATTCTCCGGTCGATTCTCCTCTCGACCGATCAAAAGCACCGCCCGCTCTGAACTCCCTGCAACCGAAGCGACAGCCTCTCGATAAAAATCGCCGGCTTCATAAATTGCAACGGTCCCTAAGGTAAATAACCACGGTTTCTCACCAGAGCTTAAAAAAAAACTCAATTCAGAACTCAAAGCGGCCTCCTCCTCTTTAAAACAAAATCCAGTCTGATGAAAATGTGGGGGATAGTCAGAGGGATTTGAGGCAAAATGCTCGCTGTATAACTGGAGAACGAGTTGATCCGACCAGGCTCCAAAAAGATAGTTAGAATGAGGGGGCAATCCCTGACGTTGATAAAAAAGATCAAGGGTCGGGCGAACCGTTTTTTGACACCATTTCTCTCCCCATTTCCAGAAGAAATTGTTAAGCCACTCCCCGATTGTTCCAGAAAACGGCTGATGATAGGCTCCCGCGGGAGCGGTATAACGGGATCGGATCACCCCTGGGGCCAGGGTCACGGTCACAAAGGGAATCGCGGTTTTAGCAACCACCACGGGAGCCGCTAAAACGAAGTGATGGGCAATCAATAGATCATGCTGTTGTGCCTCCCTTGAAAGAACCTCGACGGTCAGATCAAGTTGAGGGGCAAAAAAATGTTTCACGAAAAGATCCAGGGCCGTCACCCCCATTTTTTGATGGCTCAAGATCTCAGGAAAATCAAAGATCACCTCAGGACTCACAAAGGTCTCTGTTGCCACAAAACGAATTCCCCTCTGCTGACACTCCTGCGCCCAATAAGGATTTGCCCCCATCGTCACCTGGTGCCCTCGCTTTTGGAGCTCAAGAGCTAAGGAAAGAAAAGGATGAAAGTCCCCTCTTGATCCCCATGTGGCTAGTAAAACTTTCATGTAAACTCAAGTGCTCCACTTATAATCGATCGGTCGAGACTCCGCTTATCCCCCTTTTTCAGAGGAAGTGAGTTACTTCCCTGAATGATCAGCGGGAGGGGTTACGATCAACAGTTTCTGCCCTTGAGACAACCGCGCTCTCTTGACACTTCCCTCCAACGATTGTCCCCCTTGTACCATCACGAGACCATCGGCTCCAGATTGTAATGCGGGACGGCCTTGGGGAGAGGATCGATAGTCAGCTTGATTCTGCAGGACTCCAGAGGCAGAGATACGACTGTAACGATAGTAGCCCTGTCCTTTAGGATGAAGAACATGAAGATCACCTTGGGAATCAAATTTCGATTCAGGAGTAATAAAAGAGACCATATCCCCGAGACTATAAGTCGCATAAACTTTGTTTTCGGTCGGCTCTTCGATTCGCACAAAAACCTGCGTATTCGACGATGACGGGGAAAATCGAAGGAGGGAATAGATTCGTTGAACGCCATTGATCGGCCTTGATTCACTCCAAACCGAGACCCCATTGGCGACATTTACGATCGAGATAGGGGTTACGTACTGAGTCCCATTCACATCGACGACCCCTTGAATATGGTAGGCCCCTAACTCTCGAATGGAATAAAGAGGAGTGATATTGATCGAGATTGTTTTTCGACTCCCGGATTCCAATTCAAGAGGCTCTATCGTTAATTTATTATCCGGTCGGATACTCGTCCCACTGCGATCGGTGACGATAAAACTCACCCAATCTCCAGAAACCTTTAAGGGAGATCCACTATTATTGAGGATCGTTAATTTAACAGGAATTGGCTCATAAAGTAGAAATTGATCTCGATCAATCTGAACCCCGATCTGAATTTGAGCAGGGAGGAGGATCAAAGTCGCCATCAAAGAGAACGCCATCCAAAATTGCCGCATCATCATAGTCTATCGGAACAGAGGAAGGAAAACAAAGTCAATTTTAGGAAAAAAAACATTATCTTAAATTCCATCCCCCACTGACCACGATATTCGACCCATTCACATAGTTTGATTCAGGCTTCAATAAAAACTCGATCACATTCCAAATATCTTCAAACGTTCCATACCGTCCGGCAGGAATCTTCTTCTTTGAAAGCTTCCCGACACTATTTTCCAGCCACCCAGGAGAAACCATATTCACGGTAGTTCCAAAAGAGGCCTCTGATTGAGCAAACGATTTCGTCAACATCAGAACCCCCGTTTTCCCAATATGGTAGCTCATCGCTAAATCTCGAGCCCCGATTCGATCACAACTCGAATCTCCGATATTAATCACTCTTCCGTGTTGAGAATTTCGAATTAAGGGAAGGAGGGCCTGGGTCGTTAAAAAGGTCGCCGAGGCGGTCGAATTTAACCCCTCAAACCACTCTTGAGTCGATAGATCGATCAACTCTTTGGCACAATAAACTCCGGCATTATTCACCAAACAATCCAAGACACCAAAACGTTTTTTAATTTCTTGAGCCATTTTCAAACTCGTTGACGGTACCGCCAAATCCCCCTGAAAAACCGCAATCGCATTGATTCGTCGTGCTAACTTCAGCGCCTCCGATTGACGAGTCCGATAATGAAGAATCACTTGATACCCTTCCTTCGAAAACGATTCCGCCAAAAAAGCCCCCAATCCATGTCCGGATCCGGTAATCAATGCAATCGGTGCGGTCGCTTTCTTCCTCTTCATCGTTAAAAAATATCAAAGATCAAGAGCATTTGCATCAAAAGATTTTTACCAATCGATCTTCGAGTTTGGATCACAACATCCCGCCTCATGGGGAACAGGGGTAGGCGATGGAGTGGGATCACAACAGGACATAAAAGGAAAAATAGAGAAATGACGCCCCATTGCAAGAGTAGCGAAATCCATTCTCATCCCCAGTATCCATGCACACGAGAGATCCCGCACGTTTTTTCTTCTAATTTTAACTTAATAGACCCGAATGACTTTAATCTTTTTAAGATCCCCCTCCCCTAATCCAGCAGCGGCACAAGAATTGAGATGTCGCGCCTGCTCATTGACCGGAACCACTTTAAAAATTTTTCGACCCTTCTGAATTTGCTCCAAAACTAAGGTGTCAATCGCCACAGGATCCTGTCCCATCATCAATAATCCAAGCGGCTTTGCAAAGTGAGGGGTAAAATTCGGCCCCCCGGCAAATTGAGCGACCATTCCATCCATGACATGCAGAACGACTTTCTTACGAAAAAGATCTCGATCTAATATCTCAGAGACCGCTGGATCACCCGCATTCGCGAGATTCGTGAAACGACGGGTATTATCAACACTTGAAATGGCAAGGGAACTATTACATCCCCAAATCCCTAACGTATCGTGATCGATGAAGCTGGCGAGATTCACAATTTTTTGACACCGCTTCGTGAGAACTGTTGTGAAATAAGACTTGTTGCTCAGTTGATCCTCTGTCCCCACAGATTCCTCTCCCTTCTCTCGTGCCGCTTTCTCCGCCATTTTTAAAAGATCCTCCTTTTCGATCCGCTTTTTAAAAAACAGATCTCCCCAAATTAAACTCCCCAGATATTCATTCACATAAAACAGCTCCTCACTAAATCCAGCCCCAGGGATAACCGATTCTAAACGATAATACTTACTCTCTCCCGATCGATAACCGGATCGTTGCATCTCCTCTTGATACTTATCCCAAACAACCACCTCTTTCGCCCCCGCTTGAAGAAGCCCTACCGAAATCTCCTCAACAAGAGATTGACGACTTGCAATCACCGAACCGCCGGCGGTATTAATCTTGATCCCCACGACCTCCCCTTGCTTAATCCCGAGAGATCTCCACGCACGAGCGGAGTCACTTTCTCCCGTCCATTGAAGAAGCATTCTTTTAAAAAGCTCTCGCATCTCATCATCATCGACACGGAATTCAGTCACCCACTCGGGACGTTCTGAAACTAAAACGGTCCCTTTTCTAGGAACAACGGTCTCGGCAATAAGAAATCCGCTAAGAAAAAAGAAAAAGAGAATCCTCCAGTGAAGATGATTATTTTGAATGCAGGTCATTTCCGTTTATCCCAAAGTGATCCGCTCAAGATGTCCAATGGAACGCTTCAAAAATCTCTCAGCCAACGCTTGAAAGCGAGGAGAGAAATCGGTCACATAGATCTGTGTCGTGCCCATTTCATGACTCTGATTTAATAATTGATGACTCTCTAATGTTCGCTGAAGCGCAATCGCCATGTTTTCCGCAGAGTCCACGAGCTTCATTCGCCCTTGAACGATCTCTTGAAGACGCCGTTTCAAAAGAGGATAATGAGTACAGCCCAAGACCAAGGTATCGACCTGCTCTTGAATCATGACTTTAAGGTACTCCTTTAAAATAAGATCGGTCGCAGGATGCTCTAACCAATCCTCTTCCACAAGCGGAACCAGTAACGGGGTCGCCAAGGCCTGAATTTTTAAATCGGGCTTTGCCTTTAATAAAGCGTTTTGATAGGCGTGACTTTGAATCGTCCCCACAGTTCCAATGATTCCAATCGTTCCCCCGCGACTCGCCTCCAGTGCCGCCCCGACCCCAGGCTCAATCACTCCTAACAGCGGAAGCGCAAAAAGCTCCCTCAATCGGACTAAACTATAAGCCGTCGCTGTATTACAGGCAACCACCACTGCTTTGACTTTTTTCGAAACCAGAAACTGCGTGATCTGAATCGCATACTCTTGGATCGTTTCAGGGGATTTATTTCCGTAAGGAACTCTTGCGGTATCCCCAAGATAAATAATCGACTCATGCGGAAGGAGATCTTGAATCTCCTTCACAACCGTCAATCCCCCGACACCAGAATCAAAGACCCCGATCGGAAGCTCCGCACTCATGGCTTAACCTCAGAGGAGGCGGGAGCTCGATTTTTCTCAACCTCCATCGGTCGAATATTGACCTCAGGAATACGAACGGAAGAGGGGCTTTGCATGTAAATCTCCACTTCTGGAGTCGACTGCGAAGATTCAAAATCCTCTTTGGCCTCTGATCTCGGCTTTAAAGGAGACTCTATTTTAGGAGGAACCTCCTCCTCACTCTTTTCCAAAGCCGGTTTTACTTTCGGAATTTCAATCCCCTCATTTGTACTTGGAATCGCCGCTGGCTCCGGATTGAAAACAAAGGGCTGATCATAGAGGTTCGGCTGCGAAGAGGAATTCGTCATGGAATGATAAAGCGATAAAGGAGATTGAACTGAATTCGTATTGAGCGTCGCTCTTCTAATCGGCGGGAGTTCAATCACACGATTCGTCACCGCATTCACCACCGCATTCGTACTTTTTGCAGGAGGAAGCTTGCTCACGCTATTCGTGACCGCTTTCACAGGAACCGAATTCGTTAAAGGAGGAACCTTCACGGGAACAAGAGGAGGTTTAGCGGGGGTCACAGGAAGCGCCGTTGGAGGAACCACCGCTGGCTTTGTGGGGGTCGACCCGCGGTTATAATAGTATTCAATTCCGTTCGCAATTTTTTCAGCCAATGATTGACGATAATCGGAGGAACTAATCCGAGAAGACTCGGTTCGATTGGAGAGAAAACCGCCTTCCACTAAGACGGCTGGAATAGAGTTCTCTTTAAGGACCACAAATCGGGCCCGCTTTACTCCCCGATCCGCCTCTTCATCTTTAGGATTTAACTGGATGATTTCTTTGTGAATCGAAGTCGCTAAAAAAATATTTAAAAGATCCGATTTGTTTCCAGGCATTGTCACCGAATCTCTTTTAAAAATTCGTCCCTCATACTCCGTAGAGCTGGCTCCGAGAGGGGGAAAGCAGTAGGTTTCAATTCCGCGCGCACTTCCGGAGGCATCATTGAAATGAAGACTCACAAAAATATAGTCCGGATATCGCGCTGCAATATTTGCCCGTTCCTCTAACTCAATAAAAACATCTTTACGACGAGTCATCACCGTTGCAATCCCCCGAGATTTAAGGATCTTCTCTAAGCGAAAAGCGGTATCCAAGGTCATCTCCTTCTCTCGAATACCCTTACGACTGACCGCTCCGCGATCATCTCCCCCATGTCCCGGATCAATGACGACCCCCTTTGTTTCCGAATTAATTTCAAGATTCACCGGCCTTAAAAGGGGCTCAAAAAACTTTGAAACATCTTTACGGGAGATTAACCAATCGGAATCGGTTTGAACAATATTATAAGTCGACCAAATACGTGCTCCATTCAGAAAACAGTTTCGGCTCCCTTTACGAATTTTTAACTGAAAAGAGGGGCTTTTTAACGTGATCTCCTCTTGATCTAAAGAGTTTTCAGGGTAATTAAATTTGTAGAACTTACAAAAGGACCGTAAAGAGACGTACTCTCCTCTCTCATGCTTAATAATTTCCCAATCGGAACGGAGAAACCCTACACTGAAAAGAAGCAGTAAGAGAGATGCTTGAAAAAGTGAGTAAATGCAGTTCATAACGATCATTTGAGAGAGATTGGCCAGTTATCGAGAAGCCGGGTTTTTCCGACCCAAGCAGCAACGCAAAGTCGCCCTTGAGATTCCTCGACATAATCAAGTTTAATTCCTTTAATTTTTGAGAGATTTTGAGTCAGCCATTTTTTACGATCCCGCCGTCCGGCCGCGACCTGAAGCAATAAGGGGATCGCCAAGGCACGATCTCGTTCCTGAGCAGAGAGATAAACATTACGGGAGCTGAAGGCCAAGCCATCACGATCACGAACAATCTCTACAGGCTCAATTTTCACCGGAATATTTAAATCACTTACCACCCGCTGAATGACCTCCACTTGCTGAGCATCTTTCCAGCCAAAAAAAGCTCGATCCGGTTGCACGAGATTTAAGAGCTTTGTAACCACTGTAGCAACTCCTTGAAAATGAGCCGGACGAGTCACTCCACAACGTCCTTGGGAAAGTTCTTTTTCCAGAACGATCGTCGTCCCCTCAGGATGATAAAGATTTTGCGGACGATAGATCAAATCCACTCCGTTTTTTTGACAAAGCGCTCGATCTTTCACCCATGGTCGTGGATAGCGAAGATAATCCTCTTCGGGAGCAAACTGGGTCGGATTCACATAAATACTTAAAATCACCCGATCACAAAGCCGTTGCGCCGCCTCAACGAGTCGGAGGTGCCCTTGATGAAGGGCTCCCATCGTCGGAACAAACCCGAGGGTTTCCCCTTGGGATCTCCAAATTTTAACCTGCGCACGAAGCAATTTTTCTGTTTCTACGACCTTCACATCATTTCTTTCACTGTTCAGTTCCGTAGCCCCTCTCTGTCGGGAGGGAGAAACCGTCCCTCTGTTTTAGACTCAGATTTAAAAAACTCCACTCAAAATTCCTGTTTTTCTGTTGCCACAAGATCTAAGCTCTTCCATCGTTCCCGACTGACCATGATCGCCCCCCGTGAACAACTCGCCTCAGCCCTTGCTTTAGAGGTCGAAAAGCTCTTTTCGATCGATGGAGTCATGTCTGAAGCAAAAAAATTTGAATATCGGGAGTCTCAACAACAAATGGCGGTCGCAGTCGCCGAATCGTTGGAAAATAAGCATGCCTTGATTGTTGAGGCAGGCACCGGGGTCGGTAAAAGCCTCGGCTATCTCATTCCCTCCATCCTCTATGCCCGCCGCCAAAATAAAAAAGCGGTCATCTCCACGCATACCATCAATCTTCAAGAGCAACTCCTTCATAAAGATATCCCGCTTGCGCGAAAAATCCTCAAAGAGGATTTCGCTGCCGTTATTCTTAAAGGCAGACAAAACTACCTCTGTCCACGTCGGCTCGAAAGAGCAATGAGGAATCCTGGGGATCTCTTCCTCAAAGCAGAGGCAGAGGAACTCAAACGAATCTGGGAATGGTCCAAACAGACCAAAGATGGAACCCTCTCCGATTTCCGGCTCCCCCCAGATCCTAAAGTCTGGCATCAGGTCTGTAGCGAGGCGCACGTCTGCACCGCCCGAACCTGTGGCAATAACGCTCACTGTTTCTTTCAAAATGCTCGTGTCCAAGCCCAACTCGCCCCCGTCGTCATCGTCAATCACTCTCTTTTCTTTTCTCTCGTCAGCGGATTTGATCCTGAAGATTCTCTTAACGAGAAAGGCTACCTTTTTGCCAACGACTTTGTCGTTTTTGATGAGGCCCATACCCTTGAAAATGTCGCCTCGAAACATCTCGGGTTTACCCTCTCAAAAAATGGGATTCGGGGACTCCTCCAACGCCTCTTTCATCCCAAAAATCAAAAGGGAATTCTCCAGATGCTTCGGCAAAGTGATTCAATCCGAACCGCGGTTGAGCTCATGGATCAATTTGAACTCTTTTTCGGCGGAATCGAAAATCAGATCGAATTCAAAAAATCGAACGAAATTCGAATCCGAAAACCGGATCTTGTTGAAGACTCCGTCGCCCTCCCCTTAATCAAACTCCACCGACAACTGCTCGATCTCGCTGAGGATCAGGAGGATGAAAGCCTTAAAATGGAACTTCAAGATTACGCCCGACGTCTTGAGGCGATCAAACTCGAGATCAGCGACTTTCTCACTCAAGGAGATGAAGGGATGGTCTATTGGGTCGAAAAAACCGGGAAAGCCGGTCAAGATCTTCAACTCTGCGCGGCCCCGATCGATGTCGCCCCTCGTCTTGAAAAGATCCTCTTTCGCAATGAGCAAACCGCGATCTTTACCAGTGCCACTCTCTCCGTAGGCAAGGGACTCACCTATTTCCAAAAGCGCGTCGGAGGAACGAAAGCCCCCTGCCTTCAGCTCTCCTCACCCTTTGACTACGCAAAACAGATGACCGTTTACGTTCCGAAATCGATCCCCGATCCGACACAAACCTTCGACTATGAAAATGCCCTCTCTCGCTGGATCAAACACTTTACCGAGATGACTGGAGGGAAAGCCCTGGTGCTCTTCACAAGTTACAAAACCTTAAAAAGCCTTACCGAAAAACTTCGCCCTTATTTCATCCAAAAACGAATTCAACTTTTCTCTCAAGCCGACCCCATTCCTCGACACCAACTGCTTCAAGATTTCCGTGAAAATATCGATTCCGTCCTCTTAGGAACCGAGAGCTTTTGGCAAGGAGTCGATGTTCCCGGAGAATCGTTAAGCAACGTCATCATCACCCGACTCCCCTTTCAAGTCCCCGATCATCCGTTGATCGAAGCGAAACTGGAACATATTCGATCCCAGGGGGGAGATCCCTTTCGTGAATATTCATTACCCGAGGCCATTCTCAAATTTCGCCAAGGGATCGGCCGGCTGATTCGCTCCAAACACGATACCGGAATCGTTGCGATTCTCGACAATCGAATCATTACAAAACCGTACGGAAAAGCCTTTCTCTCCATCCTTCCCGATTGTCCCGTCAAAATTCTCGAATAAGAAATTATTTGCATCTCAAAAGAGATCACCAAAAGGTGATCTCATTCTCGGGAGCGACCCCGAAAGCTTTCGGGGGAAAGTCGTTTATTTCATTGTTTGAATTCCGATTCTGATCGGAATTTGCCTTGTTTTGAGGCTTCCTATTAGCGTGGATGAGTGAAGATAAGCGGTTTAAAATTCTTGGCGAATTTTGTATTTAACTTGGCGGTTAAACCTCTTTTGGTCTGTTAAGTTGACGCCTATGCGCATATGCGGGACGGAGATGTGGCAAATTTTGGAATAAAGGGGGTCTATTACAAAATTTGGGTTTAACGTCGTAATTGGAGAAGCGCCTGAGGAATCGCCTGAACGATATCAGAAGCGACTAAAGACTCTTCAGCTCCTACAATCTGCAACGCCTCGTCTGCCGCTTTCCCATGCAGCCAGACCCCTAATCGAGCGGCATTCCAGGAATCGAGCCCTTGGGCCATCAGCGCGACGATGATCCCGGTCAAAACATCCCCACTTCCTCCTTTTGAGAGTCCTGGATTTCCTGAGGAGTTATAATCGATTCTCCCCTCCGGACTGACCACCATCGTCCTCGTTCCCTTTAAAACCAAAATCACACTCTTCTCTCGAGCATATTGTAATGCCTGTTGCTCCCGATCGATCAAATCGACTTTCAAGAGCCGAGCCAACTCCCCTTCATGAGGAGTCAAAATGGAACCAGGCGGAATCATCCGCTCCAATTCCGGATTCGAAGCCAATAGATTCAGACCATCGGCATCGATAAGGATCGGACGCTGAACATGATCCAGCAAATAACTGAATGCCGAGAGACTCTCTTGGCTCTGTCCTAATCCAGGGCCAATCGCAATCGCATTACAACTCTGGATGAGTTGAAAAAGCTCTCCGGAAAAAAGATCTCGAATCATCACCTCAGGAGGAACAACCCCCGTTAACATCGGAATACAATCGGTAAAGGTCGAAAGATAAGTCAACCCGGCCCCCGACTTCAAACAGGCCATCGAGGTCAACGCAGCGGCTCCTGTCATCCCTAGGGAACCGGCAATAATCAATCCCTTGCCATAACTCCCCTTATACGATTGAGATAAACGCCGGGGCAGTAACCCTCGAAGCTCCTGAGGAATCAACAGCTGTCGTTGATCTGAGAGCGCCTCGCTCTCGGAGTCAAAGAGATTCACGACTTCTAATCGACCGACCCAATTTGAAAATTTCTCCTGAACAAGAACGGTTTTCGGAAAGCCAACTGTGATCGTCAAATCGGCAATCATCGCCTCATCCGCCTCTGAACTCTCCTCACATAATCCACTCGGCAAATCTAAGGCAACGGTCCGAAAGAAAAATCGCCACCGGGACTCATTCGTAAGTGCGATCAATTTGGCGATTGCCCCATGAGGTTTTGATCGAGCACCGATCCCCAATAAAGCATCGATGACAATCCCCTCAGAGCTAGGCCACTTCAATTTGAGGAGATCGGAAATCACATCGACATCAGGAAATAACCGTTTTAATTGCTCTAATTTCTTTTGAGGGAGCTCTCCGATCTCTTCACTCACAAGAAAAAGTTGCACGCTCCACCCCTCTTCCATGAGTAACCGAGCGAGAACAATCCCATCCCCTCCATTATTCCCCTTTCCGGCTAAGACAACGGCCTCTTTGGAATTTCGGGTCAGTGGATCGGATTGTAAAATATCTCTCATCCCATGCGCCGCAATCTCCATCAATCGCTCAGGGGAGATTCCCTCCTCAATCACCTTTTTTTCAATCCCCTGAATCTCCTGAGTGGTTGCAATACGCATTCCCTATAGAAGTAGGGAATCCAAACCCTTTGAAAAGCATGAATTCACCCAGACCTTGCATTGGACCCAAAAACAAAGTCAATCTTGAATAAGGAAAGCAAGAAAGCTGGAATTTCAAAACAAAAAACAAGAATGTATTTATTCCTTTTTAACACCCCGCATCCCGACTTGTTACGCATAGACGTCAACTTAAGGAAATATAGTTTAAAACATTTCACACGAAGCCGCGAAGCTTCCCAAGGTTCTCCCCGTAGGAAATTGGAAATTAATAAAAAGAACTTTAAATAGAAACTCATTTGCCTTTCGGGAGGAGCCTTGGGCAACTTCGCAGCTTCGTGTGAAAAATTGTCTTCGAATATTTTTAAGTTTATGCCTATACGATTTGTTTCGTAACTGAGTTCACCATCTGAAATGATTAATTATTGTCTCCGTACTATTTCGAGATAGATCTTAGGGATGATCACCGAGAATCCCTTTGGCTACGCCAAACTTTATACCTTGGAAAATCGTAAGGGAATCAAGGTTCAAATCTCAAACTACGGCGGAATCATCACCTCCCTTGAGGTCCCCTCCCCCTCCGGAAGAATCATCGATATCGCACTGGGCTACCGTCACCTCACCGATTACACAGAGGCCTCTTCAAATCCTTATTTTGGAGCGATCATCGGTCGATTTGGAAATCGAATCGCCGAAGGAAAATTCACGCTCGATGGAAAATCGTATGCGCTTGCAATCAATAACGGGGTCAATCATCTGCATGGCGGAAAAAAAGGGTTCGATCAAATTCTTTGGAAGGCAACTCCCTCGCTCATCGATGAGGTTCCGACCTTAACGCTGAATCACCTCAGTCCTGACGGCGAGGAGAATTATCCCGGAAATCTCCAAGTGACGGTGATCTATCGGCTTCTCGAATCGAATACACTTGAAATTGACTATTGTGCCGTAACCGATCAGGCAACCCCGATCAATCTGACCAATCACACCTACTTTAACCTTGAGGGGGAAGGTCATCCCTCAATTTTAGAGCACGAACTCCAACTCTTTGCCGATCGCTATACCCCCATTAACTCCGATCTTATTCCGACCGGAGAGATCCTTTCCGTTCAAAAGAGTCCCTTTGATTTTTTGAATTCAAAAATGATTGGCAAAGAAATTAACGCCCAGGATCAACAGCTGGAATTTGCTCGAGGTTACGATCACAACATGATTTTGACTCAAGAAAAAAACTCGGAAGGACTCAGCAAAGTGGCCTCCGTTAAAGCCCCTCTTTCAGGAATCCAAATGGAGGTTTCAACCTCAGAGCCAGCGGTCCAATTTTACTCCGGAAATTTTCTCGATGGATCGCTCAAGGGAAAACAGGGAAAAGCTTACGGATTCCGCAGTGGATTCTGTCTTGAAACTCAACATTACCCCGACAGTCCGAACCAGCCTAAATTTCCGAATACGATTCTCAGAGCGAACGAAACGTTTCAAAGTAAAACTCGCTATCAGTTTCGATGAATCATTAGTCCCTCACTGTTTGAATTCTTCGCAAAATGGTCAACATATTGTGTGTGAGGGACTAAAACAAGGAGTCCACTGTATAAAACAGGTATTATCCTAGAAAAAGCAGTTGGAACCACGGATAACGCGGATCACACGGATTTTCAGGGATTTACATAAAAGAAGAACTTCACCCTCTGGGTGAATAAAAAAAAGAAACTCCATTTTCATAACCTCCTCAATCCGTGATATCTGTGTTATCCGT
>CAMCSM010000004.1 GCA_945877805.1 Methylacidiphilum caldifontis
AAAAGGGAAACCCTTGGAGAACTCTTTGAACGACTTTCGTCGGAAGCGAGCAGAACTTGAAGAGCCCTGTGCGAGAAATCCGCACGCAGGGATCTGTGCGGGGGGATCTGATGCCAGCGGCATCAGATTCCCTACCGCGATAAACGGCAATCAATTTAACCACAAAAGGTTCGCAAAACGAACAACTTAAGCCACTGGAAGTGATCGTAATTTTGGTGCAGCGGGAGATGGGGGCACAAATAACACAGATATCACGGATGGAGGAGTTTATGAAAATGAACCTCTGTTATTCGCTTCACCCACAGGGTGAAGGGGTAATTTTTCCTAAACCGTTGAAAATCCGTGTGATCCGTGATATCCGTGGTTCCAACTGCTTTTTCTAGGATTATGGTTCCTTTCTCGTCAAATTCTTATTTCCTGCTTCCCTGCCTTCCTCAGAGTCTTCTGATTGAATTTCACTGGAAATGGGAAGGAGCCTAATTAAGAAATATTTTTACTGCTTTACGCTTGATTCGGAAAAGGGAGGTAAATATTCCTTGACTTTGTTCTCAAATATGAGAACATTTAATTAAAGAGAAACAGGGTGCCGGAAACGCGTGTCATATTCTATCAAGACGAAGACGGGACTGCTTCGTTGCTCGAATGGCTAGACTCATTATCGTCCAAGGTTCAATTGAAGTGTCTGGCAAGAATCGAAAGGTTAAAGCAGGAAGGGCACGCCTTGCGGAGGCCGGAAGCCGATTTTTTAAGAGACAAGATTTATGAGTTGAGAGTCGGATTTAATGGGATCAACTATCGAATGTTGTACTTTTTTCACGGCAACATTGCGGCGGTGGTATCTCATGGAATCGTCAAGGAGGATAAAGTCCCCTCAAAGGAAATTGATAAGGCCATTGAACGAATGAGGAAGTTTGAGCGCAATCCAGAAACCCACACCTATCAGGAGTGACAAAATGAAAAAAACCAAGAGTGTAAAGTCCAGCGATGCGATTGATATTCTACATCGTCGCTATGTTCGGGACGACGCGAAGAAGCTTGCGGAGCTGGAAGCCGTCCGGGCTGATAATGCGGTGGCGAGGAAGATTTACGATTTACGCATGAAGGCCGGATTGTCTCAACGAGACCTAGCAAAGAGGGTGGGAACAAGTGCTTCTGCGATCTGCCGATTGGAAGATGCTGATTACGAAGGCCATTCCCTGGCGATGCTGAACCGGATTGCTGAGGTACTTGATCGCCGTGTTGAGATTCGATTTATCATGAAGCGACATGGAAGCGGGCACCTCGCTATCGCTTAGTAGACTAGAGCAGGTGAATCTCTTTCATAGGTTTGGATATTGAGAGATCCGCCCTGTTTTTACTGCTTTACGCTTGATTCAGAAAAGGCCGGATGTTCGTGGAGCGTTTTGATGAATCGCTTCACCGCAGGGGAGAGAACTCGTCCATTCCGATAGATAATTCCGAGGGGACGATGAATCGTGAAGCCTTTAAATTCGACAGCAATCAAGGTTCCGTTTTTAATCTCCTGTTGAACGGTCGCCCTCGGGACAATCGAGACACCGGCATCGATTTCGACGGCCCGCTTGACGGTTTCGATATTGTCGAATTCCATCGAGGGAGACATCGAGACATTGGCCTCTTTAAAAATCTTATCAATCGCTTTGCGGGTCGGGATATCCGGTTCAAAGCCGATAAATTTCTGATGGGAAATCGCATCGAGAGTGACCTCTTTATGGGAGGCTAAAGGATTTTGGGGATGGCAAATCAGGATTAGGTGATCTTTAAGAAAAGGCTCAATTTTGAGGTTTTTTTTCTGAACCGGGAAGGCGACTAAGCCGATGTCACGGGTTCCATCGAGCACATCGTCATAGACTTGATTCGAGCGGCGATATTCGACATGGACGTGGACATTCGGATATTCCTTCAGAAAAACCTTGAGATAGGGGGGGAGCTCGTGAAGTCCGATACTGTAAACCGTTGCGAGCCGGATTGTCCCTGAAACGACATTACGCATTTCGGAGATTTGATGTTGGAGCTTATCGTAGGCGTAAATGATCTCTTTGCTCGTGGCATAAAGAATGTGTCCTTCACGAGTTAAGGAAAAACGTTTACTGCTTCGCTCAATGAGAGGGGTATGAAATTTCTCTTCAAGACTTCGGATTTGTTGACTGACTGCCGATTGAGTGACAAAATTAAGCTGTGCCGCTTTACTAAAGCTTTCAGTGTCGACGAGGTCACGAAAAACTTTAAAGGATTCAACTTGCATATCCTTTACAATAAGCAAACCTAATGAATATTCAAGGGAAATGATTAATTACTTATGACAATTGAGAGTCGATATCGAGAGATTCAAGGGAGGATTCAGCGCTCTTGCGAGAAAAGTAGGCGAGGAATTGAAGAGGTTTTGTTGATTGGGGTCACGAAGACTCATCCCCCAGAAACAGTAGAGGAGGGGCTTCGTTTAGGTATTTTGCATCTGGGTGAAAACAAGGTTCAAGAGGCTCTTGCTAAAAAAAATGTGGTAGGAGAAAAAGGGATTTGGCATTTGATCGGGCATTTACAGGGGAATAAAGTAAAAAATGCGGTTCAAATTTTCGATCAGATCGATTCAGTGGATACATTGGCTCTCGCTCAGGAGATATCAAAACGTTGTGAGATGATCGGGAAAAGAATGACTGTTTTAATGGAGGTCAACGTTTCTGGGGAGGGGAGTAAATTTGGGGTTAAACCGGAGCAGGCGGCACGATTAGCGGAGGAAATCAACCGATTGCCCGCTCTTGAATTGAGGGGATTGATGACGATGGCCCCCTTGATGGAGGATTCGACGAAGAGCCGTCCTTATTTTGCACAATTAAGAGAATTGAGGGATCGGATTCAGCAAGAGACGGGGCTTCATCTCCCAGAGCTTTCGATGGGGATGAGTCAAGATTTTGAGGTCGCGATTGAAGAGGGGAGCACGATGATTCGTCTCGGAACGGTTTTATTTGGAACAAGGCCGAAGCCGACAAGGGAGTTCTTCGAGGATTCGATTTAACCGCCAAGTTAAATTCAACCCCGACAAAGAGTACGGGGTAGGAATTCGCCAAGATTATAAGATTTTATTTAAACCGCTTATTTTCCTTTTCTCCTTTTGGCGCTCTTTGCCTTTACCTTGGCGGTTAATCCCATTTCTTAGATGGTTTGTCTGGAACAACCGAGGGCTGTGACTAGACCTTCGGAGGGGTCATCGTCAGCCAGCCGCTTTTGAAGTAATCTTCAATCCCTTTTTCTAAGGTATATTGCGGTTCCGTCTTGAGCTCTTTTTTGGTGGCGCTCAGATCGGCTTCCGTGTGGGGCTGGTAAAAGGGGTAGGGATTATCAAAGTAATCGGGAGTGATTTTTAATTTCAAGACCTTATTGAGCGTTTCGATGATATCGTTAAAAGAACGAGGCTTTCCTGATCCGGCGTTGAAGACCCCAGATTTTTTCGCTTTCGTGAAACCGGCGATGGTGAATTCAACGATATCTTTCACATAAATGAAATCCCGTTTTTGTTCGCCATGCTTAAAGACTCTCGGGCGTTTCCCTGCGAGCATTTGATGGGCCAGCTGGTAGGTCATGCTCGCTGCCGATTTTTTATGGGTTTCGCGTGGTCCGTAGACATTAAAATAGCGAAGTCCGACAACCTTCTGGCGAGGGTATTCCCTGAGAAATTGAGCGGCTAGGTTTTCAAGCTGAACCTTAGAGAATCCATAGACATTGGCCGGCTTACGAGGATCGGAGAGACGATTGATTCCAGCCGCGATCCCGTAGGTGGCAGCAGAAGAGGCATAAACGAGGGAGCTCTTCTTGCCGGCAATGAATTTGAGGATATTTCGTAGACTCTCGACATTATCGTAGGTCTGTTTGAACTGATCGTGTTCGGTGGTGTCGGTGATCGAACTTAAATGAAAAATCGCTTCAAAAGTGGTTTTCCCAAAAAGTTGTGAGAGGCAGATCTTTGAAAGATCATAGGAGAGGAAATCTCCTTTGAATCCTTCGAGATTACGAAAGTGTCCTGAGCGAAAATCATCAATGACGATCAGGTCGTGGGTCGGAAAACGTTCTTGTAATGTAAGGGCAAGGTTAGAACCAACAAAACCTGCTCCACCAGTGACGAGGATCTTTTTTGACATTCGAGGAGATTAAAGAAAAAAAATAAAATTGAACAGAAATAACTATTTTCGGCACCCGCGTCCAAAACCGGAACAGATGAAGGGAAATACAAGGAGCTTGTTTGAGCCGCAAAAGAACGCAAAGAACACAAAAATGAAAAAATACAGCGATCTCTCTAATGAATGCAGGAATGCTTGAAAAAACAAAGGGAAATTATTTTCGTTTTTGCGTTCTTTGCGTTCTCTTGCGGCTAAATTCACTGTTTTTAGATTCAAATGATCCAGGGATCTGATTATTATATTGATTTATTATGGGGGTGAGTATTATTGACCGATGCTAGGATCGAAAATTCCCTTAAATGAGTCCAAGCGTTTAGAGATGTTGACTCAATTTGAGATTATCGATTCCGATTTTGAAGAAAGCTATGATCAGATTGTCGAGCTCGCTTCGAAAATTTGTCAGACACCGATCGCCTTAATTAGTTTAATTGATGAAAAGCGCCAATGGTTTAAGGCCAAAGTCGGACTAGAGGTTCGGGAGACCCCTCGTGAGTTGGCCTTTTGTGGATATGCGGTTTATGAGTCGAGTTCCCTCATTGTTCAAGATACTTGGCTGGATGATCGATTTAAGAGTCATCCTTTAGTATTAGGAGATCCCAAGATTCGATTTTATGCCGGATTTCCGATTCAAGCGGAGAACGGGGTTACTTTAGGGACGGTCTGCGCAATTGATCGTGTTCCACGAGAACTAAGTACGGATCAGCTGCGCGCTTTAGAGATTTTAGCGAATCAAGTTGAGTCGTTACTACAGTTGCGAATCGCCTCTTTAAAGATTAAAAAGTATTTGCAAGAATTGGAAGAGGCGGCTCTTTTAAAAACAAAGTTTTTTTCTCTTATTTCCCATGATTTACGTTCTCCATTTAATGGGCTTCTTGGGTTTTCTAGTTTACTGAAGGAGGGAGCGGCTTCGATGAGTTCAGAAGCGATCGCTTTAATGGCGAATGATATTCACAGCACAGCTTCTGAAGCCTATGCTCTTTTAAATAATTTATTAGAATGGTCGATGCTTGAGCGTGGGCTTATTCAGCCTGAGTACGTAGAGATTGAGTTAGGAGCGACGATTCGTAAAACGGAGATTCTTTATCGAGACTTACTGGCGCAAAAGAAAATTAAATTTACGGTTGATCCAAAAAGTTTTCTCGGATTGATGAAGACCGACGAAAGAATGTTAGAGACCATTCTTCGCAATTTGATCTCCAACGCGATTAAGTTTACTCCGTGTGAGGGACGGATTGATTGTTCTGTGATTCGAACAAATCAAGCCTACACGATTGAGGTTCGAGATTCAGGAGTGGGGATGAGCCAAGAGAAGGTCGCTAAGATTTTTTCTTCCTTTGCGATTTCCTCGACAGTAGGGACAGCGGGAGAGCGGGGCTCAGGTCTTGGACTGAATATTTGTCATCAATTTATAGAACGGCTTAACGGAAAGATTGCGATTGAATCAGAGATTGGCAAGGGAACTGTTTTCCGAGTTGAAATTCCTGCGTAATTGAGACCGAAAAACTATTTCGGTGGAAATCACTTGTCAGAATTTATTATAAAATTAGATTAACGCTCGTGATTTTATTGAATCGTATTCGACTCTTATTTCTTGGGTGGAAACGATTTGCTGATTTGCTTCAAACCTGTTTTTTTATTCTCCTTGCATCACTGTTGATCTCACTCCTTGTCCAAGAGGTGATGTATCAACCGAGAGGGGGGGGAGGTCGGTCGACAGAGTTTTTTTATGGCATGGCTTTGGTCATGCTCTTTTTTTTAAATTACAAAAAGTTAACCGTTGCCCGCTGGGTCGCTTTAATTGCGATCGTATGGACGACTTTGCTTTGGTTTGATCTCTTGTTGCCGGGAGCGATTGATGGGCCGATAGGGATCTTGTCATTTAAATCGATAGGAGATGAGTCTCTTTGTCTTTCTGCTTTTTCCGCGATTTCTCTTTTTGGATTAGGGTATCCGTTTTTCTGGATGGGAAAAAGTCGGATTGGGCTCATGATTATTGTCGGGCTCGGAGTCTCCTTAATCGGTTTTTTACTCTTGAGTAAGATCGTTGTTTTTGAGCGCACGATCGATTTTTCGCATTTCTTGAGTTTATGTGCGGCCTCATTATTTTTAATTATTTTTGGAGCGGTCATTTTAGTGAAAGGGATTCAAGATTGCCTCGATGAGGGGACAGGATATTGGCCCCAGATCCCCTATGCCGCAGCCTCTGTGATGTTTCTTTTAACGACGGTATTGTGGTCGGCTTTCCATATTCATGAACAACAGATTTGGACGCGAGAAGTCGAATCCTATACCGTAAAGATCGGAGATCGACTCGGGCAAAAATTTCATGATCTCAGCTTGGAACTCGAGAGATTTAATCGATGGACATTTTATCGAGAGGGGAAATTGGCTTTAGAATGGCAGAAAGAGGCCCGTATTTTTTTAGATCATGAAAAAGCGGTTTTTTTCATCGATTATTTTCCTCGGTCAAGTTTAGAGGGAAAGATGGAGAGATCAAAAGAAGGGAATTCTTTTAACAGAATTTCCTATCAACAAATCGATTCGGCGGCACAGAAATCGATGTTGAATCATTCTCCCTGGATGACTGATCCTTTTATTATTCAAGAGGGCAGGTATGGGATCGGTTTTGTTTCGGTCTCTCATTCGCCCGGTCAACCTATCTCTGGATTCTTAATGGGGGTCGAGTTTGAGCCGCTTTTTAACGATCTCATCGACAATGAGAATATACCGATCGATTTTCAGCTGAAGTGTGGGAGTTTGACTTTAAGAGACTTTGAGGAAAAGGGAAGTTTTACAGATAAGAATCAATTTATAACAGAGATTTATTTATATGGGACTCGTTTCACGATTCATGCTGTGCCGAAAAAACTTTTTTTTCAAAAGCGGGATCAGTATTTATCTTTTTGTTTTTTTGTGGCCGGTCTTTCGTTCTCGTTATTATTTGGAATTTTAATTGGTCTCTACATACATCTGCATCATGACTCTTTAGAGTTGCGTGAGATTAACGATCGGCTGGGATTTGAAATCGAAGAACGGCGGAGTGCAGAGAGAGAGGGGGATCAAAAGAATCGAGATTTAGAGACATTAATCTACGTCGTTGCTCATGATTTGAGGGAGCCACTACGAGGAATTGAAAGCTTTTCTCGACTCATCTACGAGCGCTATTTGGATCGCTTGGATGAAAAGGGGCAGGATTTTTTACGCAGAATCGTCTTTTCCTCGATGCGCTTAGATCGACTCCTCGACGATATTGCGATGCTTTCTCGAGTCCAAAGAGCAGAACCTCCCACTGCGCCGATCCCAGGGAGAGAGCTCGTTATGGAGGCGTTGAGTCGGTTAGAGGCGGTTTCGAAGGCGAAGAATGCGAATATTTCCGTTGAAAGGGATATTCCCTCCCTCTGGGTGAATCGGACATGGGGAACACAGGCGATCTTTAATTTAATTGGCAATGCGTTGAAGTTTACGAATCCCCATCAAGAGCCGGAGATTTTAGTGAAAGCCTATCGGAGCGAAAATGGAGAGCAGGAGGGGGTTCAGATATTAGATCGAGGGCCAGGGGTGAAGGCGGAGCATGTGGAGAGGATATTCAAGCTTTTTCAACGGGCGGTTGGGAGGGATATTGAGGGGACGGGGGCGGGACTCGCCATTGTGAAACAGATTGCCGAGCGTCATGGGGGGACCGTTTATTATGAGAATCGTGAGGGAGGGGGAAGTTGTTTTACGCTGACTTTTGCAAAGAGAGATCGATCTGTGATTCCCGAAAGTGAGGAGGGATGAGAGAGGTGAAATTTTTAATGGTCGATGACCATGAGGATGATTCAATTCTTTTTCGGGAGATGTTGGATGACTCCGGTTTTGTTGGAGGGGTTGTCAGCGTGGGTGGAGCGAAGGAGGCGTGGGAGTATTTAGAGGGGTTGCGGAGGAACGGTTTACAGGAGGAGGTCGGGATTATTTTTTTAGATTTGAATATGCCGATGAAAAATGGATTTGAATTTTTGGATGAGTTGATGTCCGATTTTGACTTCAAGAAAATCCCGGTGATTATGGTTTCGGGAAGCCGACGCGAGAGCGAAAAAGAGAGGGCTCTATCGAAAGGGGCGATCGCTTATATCTCGAAACCGATTACCTTTGAGCATATCGTCACAGCAATTCAGGGGCTATCGATGAAATGGTCGCTCTCCTAGTGAAGTATTCTTTAAAACCTTTCCTTTCGTGTAGCGCAAAACCCATTGGAGCAAGGCTACAAATAGTAAAAAAAGCTGAGCCATTATCGTTTGGTACAGGGGCCACAGAAAACACTTAACTTTATAATGGACAAAATATAAGAATTTTGTCCATTATGACGTAATGACTAAATTCACTTCTTGCGGCCATTGACGAAATTTACGGTAACCCCCTCCATATTCTCTTTGATGAAATTCAAAATTTCCCCAAGTGGGAGCTTCTGATTAATCGTCTCCAGCGTTCCGGTAAACACCTGCTGATTACTGGCAGTAACGCCAATTTGCTCAGCAGTGAGCTTGCAACTCATCTTACCGGGCGTCATCAATCTGTAATTTTGCTTCCCTTTTCATTTTCAGAAATTTTAACATCAACTGGAAAACAAAATACTTCGGCCGAAACATCCGCCGTTTTTGACAAATTTTTAATGGAAGGCGGCTACCCTGAGCCACTGTTGCGAGGGGCTAATCGAGTCGATTATCTACGTGATTTAGTTCGTGCAACCTTGCTAAAGGATATCGTCCGACGTTATAAAATTCGCTCCAGTGCTGGACTTGAAGATGTTGCCCATTACTTTTTTTCAAATGTAGCAAAGGAGTTCTCCTTTAGGACTGTCGCATCGGTGGCTAGAGTTTCCAGTCCGACAACGGCCGAAAAGTATACTCGAATGCTTTGTGAATCATTTTTGATTTTCACACTAAACCGACTTACATTTAAAGCCCGTGAAAGAACTGCAGCTAACAAAAAGGCTTATGCCATCGATCCTGCTCTTGCTGTTTGCCTTGGAACAAGACCCGGACAAGATTTAGACAGACTCGCTGAAAATGTAATTGCTATTGCTTTGTGGCGTCGACAGATGGCTGGTGAAATCGATCTTTTTTTCTGGAAAAGTAAAGAACTTCACGAAGTTGATTTTGTAATTAAAGAAAGAGGGAAGATCTCTCAACTCATTCAAGTGTGCGTCGATTTGTCAGACCCTCATACCAGAACACGCGAATTTAGGGCTCTTGTAAAGGCCAGTGAGGAATTACGGTGCAACGAGTTAATTTGTTTAACGAGAGGTCAAAATGCTGTGGAAGATTTCACATGGAATGGAACAACGGTTCAGATTCGGGTCATTTCCATGGAAGACTGGTTACAGCAGATCTAATCCTTAAAAAATACAGTGCATTTTTCCTGCTTTCCAGCCTTCCTGAGAGAATATTTTTATTCCGCCCTTATTTTCATAAACCGGAGTCGGAATGAGTTGATTCGATCTAAAAACAACTCGCCCCTCAAATGAACATTGGTTCCGGCTCGTCCGGTTTATGATTGGAGTTCGCGGATTTTGAGGAGCGCTTTTTCGTAGCTTTGGCGCTGCATAAAGTGACGGAGTTCCGATTCGAGATCGTGGTGATATTTTTTTTGGAGCTCTGCCAAATTTTGAATCAACGGAAGAAGGGCTGGGGGATTGGGCTCTTTCTGAAGGGGGATGGCTTTGAAGTAGGACTCTAAAGCGGTGGCGAGTTCGTTTAAGATTTCTGAGTTCATGGAACAGAGGATGGGGGATTTTTGACCCCTTTGCAATCCCCTCGGTTATGCTTCCTTCTGCGTTCAAATAAGCGACGACTTAAGGATAACAACAAAGCAAATTTCGCCAAGGAGATAAAATTCAATTTTAACCGTTTATCTTCACATATCGACATTCATCGAGGAATCTAAGCTTAAGATTTCACGTAAATAAACAGCAGAACTAGAAAAAACAAAACTTAGCTTATTTTTACTTAAAAACAAGTAATATTATACAGTTATTATACAAGGGTATATCTTTATAATCAACGACTTACGACAATTTTTTACATTTCTTTGCTTGACTGTTGGGGAGGAAAGTGGTTAAAAGTGGGGGATACTGGAGAATAGTCCACAAAAAAAGAGAATATGGCCACAGGATACCAAGGAAATTTTGAGCGCTCCTTTGATCAAAAGGGACGGATGACCGTCCCTTCGGATTGGCGGACGATTGCGCATGAAAAAAGATTGAGCGTGATTCCTTTTAAAGGTCATGTTCGGGTTTATCCGCAGACATGGGTTGATGCTCAGCAGGAAAAGCTGAGTGGATTAAAGATGAGCGATCCGAAGGTCAAGGCATGGGGAGATCTCCAGAGTATTAGTCAAGCCGCGGAGGCGGATGACCAGGGGCGTCTCATGATTCGCAATGAGTTGCGTGAGGTTTCGGTATTGTCAGGCAATTTATTACTTTTGGGAAAAGGAAGTCATTTTGAGATCTGGACTCTCGAGGAAGGGCGCAAGCAGCTCCCTGCGAAGACGACATTTGAGGATGTCGCGGGAGTTTTGGATCTATAGAAAATATTATGCGAGCAAGAAACTGGATCCAAATTCGACTGAAAATGAATCAGCGGGTTTGTCCTCTCCACGGTTTCAAAGCGCGCGTATGGAGTCAGTGCCGTGAATCCAAAGCCCGTACATCATCCGGTTTTGCTGGAGGCGTTTTTGGACGCCGTCCAGCCGAAGTCCGGTGAACGATGGATCGATGGGACTTTTGGGCGCGGTGGCCATACGACAGCGCTGTTGGAGCGAGGGGTGAAAGTCTTAGCGCTTGACCAAGATGCGGAGGCAGAGGCCGCTGCGGTTTTGGTGAAGGAACGTTGGGGGGAGTCGTTTCATTTCTTCCGAGAAAATTTTCGGGAGATGAAGCGGGTGAGTGAATCGATGGGATGGGAGAAGGTGGAGGGGATTCTTTTGGATCTCGGGGTTTCTTCTCCGCAGTTCGATCAGGCGGAACGGGGGTTTAGTTTTCGGATGGAGGGACCTTTGGATATGCGGATGGATATGCGCCAGTTTTTGACTGCCGCGCGAATCATTTCCGGAGAGTCAGAGGAGGGGCTGAGTCGGATTTTTTGGGAGCTCGGTGAGGATCGGGATTCGCGAAAGATCGCTCGGGCGATTGTGAAGGCTCGGGAGGTGACTCCGATTGAAACGACGACGCAATTGGCAGAGTTGGTCTCGGCAACAGTGCCGTGGCGGAAGGCGAAAGGGATTCATCCGGCGACGCAGGTTTTTCAAGCACTGCGTTTGAAGGTGAATGAGGAGATTGCGGTGTTGGAGGAGGTTTTGCCGGAGGGAACTGCCTTGTTATCGGAGGAGGGGCGGTTTGCGGTGATCAGTTTTCATTCGGGTGAGGACAAGCGAGTGAAGCGTTTTTTTCAACGGCACGCTGCGGCGGAGTTGGAGAATCCGAGAAATGGGTGGCTGGAGCCGAATCCAGAGCGTTGGTATGGGCGGGTGAAGCGATTTTTGCCGGAAGAAGCGGAAATACAGCTCAATCCGAGATCGCGAAGTGCGCGACTTCGGGTGGCCTGGAAAAGTTTAAAGGAAGAAAAAAAGAGGAAATATTATGAGCCGAAATCGAGTTAAAAGCAGTCAATCACTTCATTGGGCGACCGTGCTTTTTTGGGTCGTGCTGGTGGGGATGATCGCCTCGCTCGGAGTCAGTTATCTTGTGTTGAAGAATCGGATTATTCGGATTGCTGAAGAATCGCGAAAACAGGAGGTGGAGTTGATGAGATGGAAGGATCGTAATGCTCAGTTGCAAGCGGCGATTCAAACACTTCGTTCTCCGAAGGAGTTAGAGAAAAAAATTTCTGGGATGGGATTAGTGCGGGTATCGGAGTTGCAATGGATTCGGATGGATAATACGCCGGAGACCAAATTAGTTCGTGGGATGAATTTTGACGGAAGGGAGCCATAATCCCATGTCTTTGCGCAACCGAGCATTAATATTGACCTGCTGTTTAGCCCTTGGCTTTACGATCGTCTCGCTCCGGCTTGTGCAGATTCAGATTATGGATGGAGATCGATTCCATCAGGAAGCGATTCGAAATCATTTTGAGCGGGTCGAGGTGGCGCCGACTCGGGGGATGATTTTGGATTCGCATGGGACTATTTTAGCGAAGACGCATGTCGTTTATGATGTTCGATTGGATGGGAAAGAGCTCAAGAGGCCTGAGCAGGATTTACCTTTAATTTCGAAGATCTTAGAGATTCCGTTGTCACAATTAAAAGAGGTCTATTCCCCTACGAAACGTTTTGAGCTTTTGAAGACGAATCTTACGGAGGAGACGGTCTCGGCACTGAAGGATTTAAAATTAAAATCCCTTATTTTTGAGCGGAAGGCGATCCGTGCTTATCCGAATGGAGAGCATGCGAGTCATGCGATCGGATTTGTGGATCAGCAATGTTCAGGGGTTATGGGGATTGAGCGGTTGATGAATAAAGAGCTCAAGGGGATTTCGGGGGAGCGCTGGATTGAACGGGATGTTCGTAAGCGAGAGATTGCGGCCTATCGACGTAAAGATGTGCGTTCCGTGGATGGGATGAACGTTCAGTTGACTTTGGATTTGGGGATTCAACATGTGGTTGAGGAGTCGATTAGTCGCGTCATGGAGAAGACCAAAGCAAATGCGGTTTACTCGATTGTGATGCGGCCGAAGACGGGAGAGATTTTAGCGATGGCAAGTCGGCCGAACTTTGACCCGAATCAAGGAGGGGCGAAAGAGTTGAGTCAGTTGCGGAATCGTTGTTTGACGGATGTCGTTGAGCCGGGGTCGACCTTTAAGATTGTGACCTTAGCCGGAGTTTTGCAAGAGGGGTTGATGTCGCTGAATACGCAGATTTTCTGTGAGAACGGAACTTTTTACTATGGAGGCAAATTACTTCATGATGATGAGGCGAATGGGGTTTTAACCGTTGAGGAGGTGTTGGCGCGTTCGAGTAATATTGGATTTTGTAAGATGGGATTGGCGCTGGGGGATGAACGACTTTATACCTACGCAAAGCAGTTTGGATTTGGAGCGGTCACCGGAATGATGACGGGACAGGGGGAGAGTGCTGGAATTTTAAATCCGTTGCATCGCTGGACGAAGGTTTCGATTTCACGGATTCCGATGGGACATGAAATTGGGGTGACGCCGATTCAAATGGTGAGCGCTTATAGTGCGATTGCGAATGGGGGAAGGCTGATGGAGCCGCGGTTGATCCGTTCGATTTCAGATAATCAAGGCAGAGTCCTTCGAGCCTTTCCTCCGCATGTGATTCGTCAGGTGATTCAGGAAAAGACAGCGAATCTTGTTTCTGAGGCATTGACGCGTGTCTTGTCTTCTGAGGGAACAGGAAAGCGTGCGAATGTTCCCGGTTTTACCGTTGCGGGAAAAACAGGGACGGCGCAGAAAGTGATTAATGGGGCATATTCTAAAGAAAAATATTTAGCCTCATTTGTCGGTTATATGCCTCAGGAAAATCCGGAATTTGTTATTTTGGTGATGGTGGATGAGCCGAAGGGGCGTGAGTATCACGGCGGACAAGTGGCGGCTCCTGCTTTTTCAGAGATGGCGGCCCAGATTGCTCAGTCGCTTAATTTAGTTCCTAAAAGTGCTCCAGCAACAAAGGCGGCGCTATGAAGCAATCGCAACTTCACTCTTTATTTCCTGAAGCGATTTTTAAAGGAGAGCTGCACGGAGAGATCCGGGGCTTGAGCTATGACTCGCGTCGTGTCCGATCAGGAGATCTCTTTTTTGCGTGGAAAGGGGATAAATCGGATGGGCATCAATATTTGCTTCAAGCGATCGAAAAAGGGGCGGTGGGGGTTGTCGTGGAGAAGATTTCTGCAGCGTTACCTCCGCAGTTTTTACAAATTGAGGTCAAACGGGTGCGTGAAAGCCTTGCTCGGGTTGCCTCGGTTTTTCATCACGATCCGAGTCAGAAATTGGCGTTGATTGGAGTGACCGGAACGAATGGAAAGACGACCACGGCTTATTTAACGAAACATCTTCTTCAATCGAGCGGATGGAATTCTGGGCTGATCGGAACGATCCGTTATGAAATTGGCGACCGTATCATTCCTTCGACGCGAACGACTCCCGAAGGATCGGATTTGCAGGATCTGTTTTCTCAGATGGTGAAAGAGGGGGCACGGGCCTCGGTGATGGAGGTCTCCTCTCATGCGTTAGATCAAGGACGTGTGGCGGGAACGAAGTTTCAAGTCGTTGTTTATACAAATCTCACTCAAGATCATCTTGATTATCATGGATCGATGGAGAGTTATTTTCAGGCGAAACTGAGTCTATTTACGGGATTGGAATCCGGATCGAGTGCGGTGATCAATTTGGATGATCCGCGGGCGATGAAAGTGATCGAATCGCTTCCTGCGAATGTGACTCCGATTACCGTGAGTGTTGAGGAGCATCCCGAAGCGACGCTTTTGGCGCGCAAGGTCGTTTGTCATACGGGCGGAACAGAGTTTGAGTTAGTCTATCAAGGGGCCACTTTTGCGATTTCAACTCCTTTGATCGGGATGTTCAATGTGGCCAATACGCTTTGTGCGATGGCCGCTGTTTTAGCTTTAGGGATTTCAACAGAAACGATGATCGATCATTTGCAGACCATTCCTCAAGTTCCCGGTCGTTTGGAAAAAATCATGCGTCAGGATGGATTAACGGCGGTGGTTGATTATGCGCATACGGAAGATGCGTTGAGAAAAACGCTGATGACCCTTCGGGATTTGAATCCAAGAAAATTAGTCGTGGTGATTGGATGTGGGGGGAATCGTGATGCCTCGAAGCGTCCGAAGATGGCGCGTGCGGCGGTAGAGCTTGCGGATCTTGCTATTTTTACATCCGATAATCCTCGCAATGAATCGGCCGCTACGATTTTAGATCATATGGAGGCGGGGGTGATGGGGGCGAGGAACTATCTTAAAATTGAAGATCGAAAATCAGCCATTTTAAAGGCTTTAAATGAAGCACAGTCGAGCGATCTCGTTTGTATTGCCGGTAAAGGACATGAGGTGACGCAGGAGATTGGAGGACGATATCTGGCCTTTGATGACTGCGAAGTGGTTCGTGAGTGTATGGGGGTTCTTGTATGAGAGAGGTCACCGTTCGTGATTTAGCCGAGGCAATGGGGGGAACCGTTCTTCGGGGAAGTGGATCGATTTCACGACTTCATACCGATACGCGGACGATTCGTGCAGGAGATTGTTTCGTTGCTTTGTCTGGAGAGCATTTTGATGGGCATCAGTATGTGATCGCAAGCGCTCAGGGGGGGGCTGTTGCGGCCGTCGTTGCAAAGGTACCTGAAGGGGAATTACCTGAGTCGTTTGGATTGATTCTGGTGGAGGATCCGCTGCAAGCGTTGCAGCGTTATGCCCATTTTTATCGCAAAAGTCTTCAGGTTCGTGTCGTCGGAATCACGGGGAGCAGTGGGAAGACGAGTACGAAAGAATTTATCAAAGCGGTGCTTTCACAGAAGTTTAAGACTGGGGCGACTGTTGCAAATTTAAATAATCATATTGGGGTTCCGTTAACGCTTTTATCTTTGGAGCCAGAAACGGAGTGGGCGGTCGTGGAGATGGGGATGAATCACCCTGGGGAAATTGAGCCGTTAGCAAGGATGAGTGCCCCTGATTTTGGGGTGATCACTCGGGTGGGTCAGGCGCATATCGAAAATTTTAAAAATATTCAAGGGATTGCTCAGGAGAAGTCGGAGTTGTTACGGGCATTGAAATCGACTGGAAAAGCCTTTATTCCCGCAGAGGATTGCTTTTGTTCTTATCTCAGTGGACGTACAGAGGCTCCGATTGTTTATGTCGGAGAGTCGAACTCCTCTCGTTGGAAAGCAAAAGAGATTCAAGTGACGGCACAAGGGTTGGAGTTTTTGCTGGAGCATAACGGAAGCTCTATTGCGGTTCGACTTCCCCTTTGGAATCGAGTGATGATTCAAAACGCTCTTTTAGCTGCCGCGGTGGGATTTGAGGCAGGGGTTTCCTTGGAGCAAATTGCGATGGGGCTTCAACAGGTTGAACTGCCGGGACAACGGATGAAGGTTTATCGTCAAGATGGAGCGATCTGGATTAATGATGCTTACAATGCGAATCCGGAGTCAATGGAGTCCGCAGTGAATACATTAATGGAAATTCCATTTGATGGGGTGCGCGTTGCGGTGTTGGGGAGCATGGGAGAGCTTGGGGGACAGGCTGAGATGTTGCATCGGGAGATCGGCTCTTATGCGGCACGCCATGGAGTGAGTCAGGTCGTTGCCGTAGGTCCGATGGCTGATTTGATTGCTGAAGGGGTCCGTCTGGTAACTGACTCAAAGACGGAGGTTCTCACGGCTTTGGATGCTGCGGAGTCGATTGAAATTTTAGAACGCTCCGATCTCAAGCGAGCGGTGTTGGTGAAGGGGTCTCGATTTATGAAGCTCGAAAAAGTTGTTGAGCATTTCACGGGACAAGGGGGGGGGCACTAATATGTTTTATTATCTTCATCAATGGGCGAGCGATCTCGGATTTTTGAACGTCTTTCGGTATGTGACCTTTCGTGCGATTGGGGCGGCATTAACCGCATTAATTCTTTGTTTGTGGCTAGGGCCAATGACGATTCGCTTGCTCACGCGTTTGAAATTAGGCCAGCCGTTACGAGGGAAAGAGGAGGTGCATAAACTTGCGGATCTTCATAGTGCTAAAAAAGGGACTCCGACGATGGGAGGGCTGCTCATTTTATTGTCGGTGACCGTATCGACATTGCTTTGGGCACGCCTCGATCAAACGGTACTTTGGCTTGCGCTGATCGGAATGCTTCTTTTAGGGATGGTCGGATTTGCGGATGACTATTTGAAGGTTGCCAAGAAAAAGTCAGATGGAATTCCTGGTCGAATTAAATTGGCTGGTCAGTTTCTCGTTGCCGTTGGGGTTGCGGCTGTATTAATGGGAAGTCCGATTCATCGCGACTCTTGCGAAATGATTTTTGTCCCCTTTATGAAGAGCCCTCTGCTTACCCAGATTGGCTGGTGGGTGATTCCTTTCTTTGCGATCGTCGTGATGGGGACCTCCAATGCAGTAAATTTGACCGATGGTTTAGATGGGTTGGCCGCAGGGTGTACCGTGAGTGTGATGTTGGTCTTTGCAGTCTTTTCTTATCTTTCGGGGCATCTCGATCATGCAAAGTATCTCTATCTTCCGCATACCCCAGGCGCAGGGGAGCTCGCTGTTTTTTGTGCGGCGATGGCGGGGGCCGCGCTTGGATTTCTTTGGTATAATTGTCATCCGGCGCAAGTGTTCATGGGAGATACGGGCTCACTTGCGATTGGGGGAGGACTTGGCGTTGTCGCCATTTGTATTAACCAAGAGTTACTTTTGATCATTGCCGGCGGGGTTTTTGTGATGGAGGCCGGATCGGTGTTGCTGCAGGTCGCCTCCTTTAAACTGACCGGGAAACGAATCTTTGCGATGGCGCCGATCCATCATCATTTTGAACTTAAGGGTTGGAAAGAGACAATGGTCGTGACCCGTTTCTGGATCTTGAGTTTCCTTTTTGCGGTGATTGCAATTTCAACACTGAAATTAAGATAACATGAATATACAAGGTCAACATCTTCTGATTTTGGGGCTCGGCGTGAGCGGCTTTGCGGCCGCCCGTCTTGCTCGTGAACTTGGAGCTCATGTGACGGTGTGTGATGAAGCGATGCGTCCGACGATTCGCGATAAAGGTCTGACGCTCGAAAAAGAGGGGATCACGATTCATTTAGGGGGCAATTTAATAATGCCCGCTTGTGACCTTGTGATCGTGAGTCCGGGGATTGATTTACAGTCCGATTTTGCAAAGAGTGTGATTCCTTTAGGAGTTCCTATCATTGGGGAGTTAGAGTTTGCCTCCTCTTTCTGTAAGCTCCCGATGATTGCGATTACAGGAACGAATGGAAAGACGACGACGACGGAGTTAATTTCTGCGGCTCTGATCAAGGCAGGCAAAAAAACGGAGGCCGTCGGCAATATCGGGAAAGCCCTTTCGATTGTGGCAAAGAATTCATGCGACTTTGATTGCTTAGTGATTGAGGTGAGCTCTTTTCAGTTGGAGACGATTCGAGAGTTTTCTCCGCATATTGCGTTGCATTTGAACTTAACTCCCGATCACTTGGATCGTTACGAATCGATGAGTGATTACGGTCGCGCCAAAGAGCGTATTTTTGAGAATCAGAAATCGAGCGACTTTGCGGTGGTCAATTCAAATTTAAGCCTTCAACCCTTTAAGGCTAAAAAGATAACTTTTAGTGGGGTTGATTCAAAAGCTGATTATCGATTTGAAAATGGAGTCCTCTTCGCTGGTTCTGAGCGCCTCATGAGCATGAGTGAATCGCAGCTTCTGGGGATGCATAATGTGGAGAATATTTTAGCCACGCTTGCGACTACCGATCTGATGGGGGCCGATCGCAAGTTAGTTATTGAATCGATTTGTGAGTATCGTCCTAAAGCGCATCGATGCGAGAGGGTGGGAGAGTTTGAGGGAGTTCTTTATATCAATGATTCCAAAGGGACGAATGCCGATGCCGTTGAAAAGGCCTTAAGTTCTTTGAGTCGTCCTGTGATTTTGATCGCGGGAGGAAAAGATAAGGGGCTTTCCTTTACTGAATTGCGCACGCCGATTTCTCAAAAAGTGAAACATGCGGTTCTCATCGGCGAGACACAAGATCAAATTGCTCGTGAATGGGATCAAGTGGTTCCGCTAGAAAAAGCGGCTTCGCTTCGTGAGGCCGTGGAGCTCGCTCGTCGTGCCGCGAGTCATGGCGATATTATTTTACTTTCCCCTGGATGTTCGAGTTTCGACATGTTTCGAAGCTACGAAGATCGAGGAGATCAATTTCGTCAAGAGGTCTTGGCGATTCATCAATCCAAACAAACCTAACCGACTGGAGTAAATATATGGAAAACGAAAATCAACAACAACAAGGTTCGTCCAATGGTGGCGGACTCAAACTGATGACGGTCTTTATCGTCGTCCTTGCCCTTCACGTTCTCGTCATTGGTGGCGTGAGCGCTTACAGCCTTCTTAAGGGGAACACAGAGCCCGTGGCTCTTGAGGAAAACAATGCAGAAAAACAAGAGGCAACCCCGGCAGCCGCAGAGACCCCTGCATTAGAAACAACGGCGCCTGTCGTGGCTGAAAATAGTGGAACCTCATCGGTGATCGCCCCAGAAGCGACTCCGACAGTGGCTCCTGTGATCACCTCACCTGAGCATTCTCTCACAACAGCGCCGATTGCTTCGGCTCCTGTCGTGGAGGCAGCTCCTAAACATGAGATGAGCTCGAATTCGAGTTATCATGTCGTTAAGGGAGATACCTTGAGCAAAATTGCTCGAATGCACGGAATGAAAGTTGCGGATCTCAAGGCCTTAAATGGAATGAAATCTGACAATCTAAAGATTGGACAGGAAATGAAAGTCCAAAGCGGAAACGCAGTGGTTTCCTCTCCTGTTGCTTCGAGTGTTAAGAGCGAGGTTGCTAGTTCAACTCCCGCTCCTGTTGCTGCAAAAGCGACGACGACCGCAAGTTATGTCGTTGGAAAGGGAGATACATTAACCAAGATTGCAAAGCAATATAACACCACTCCTTCCGCAATTATGGCAGCAAACAAGCTTGCCGATGCGCGTAAATTAAAGATTGGAATGAAACTAAGCATCCCTTCGCAAACACGTCAGCAAGTCAGTGAGCAACAAGTGCCGGCTTCGACTTTGGAGAAATCCTCAGGAACAAGCGCTGATTTTGCGATGGCAAAATAATTTTTTCGAAGAAAAAATTATGAATTTATGAAAACACTATTTCTTAAGACTTTGAAAATTTAAAATAGCAAAAAAATTATGATACAACGGAATGTAGGATATCTTCTGCTGGTGATGACGCTTGCGCTCATCTCCGTGGGAGTGATCATGCTGTTGAGCACGAGTGGCCGTCTGGCCATGGATGTTCATGCGGATCTCTACGCTCCGTTGCGCAAACAGATGGTTTGGCTCCTTTTGGGCTCGATCGTTTGCATCGCTGTCTCTCGTTTGGATTATCATTGGATCTTGCAGCACTCTTGGATCTGGGTTGCTTCATCAGCGTTGTTGATGGTGATGTGCCTCGTTCCTCATATTGGCAAAAAAGCCAAAGGAGCGGCTCGCTGGATCGAGGTCGGTGGGTTTACGCTCCAACCGTCTGAACTCGGGAAGGTTGCTTTTATCTGTTTTCTTGCCTGGTGGCTGGGACAGAATCAAAGGCGCATTCACGAGTTCGGGCGGGGGGTAGCGGTTCCTGTTGCGGTGTTCGGACTTTTTGCGGTCATCCTTGCGAAATTTCAACATGATTTAGGATATACCGTTTTGATGGGAACGATCCTTTTCAGTATGTTGGTGTGTGCCGGAATTCGTTGGTATTATTTGGCGCCGATTCCCTTTTTGGGGATTGGCGGGATCCTTGGAATTGCTTGGCTGATGCCGGAACGTCAAGGACGTCTGCTCGCTTTTATGGATATTGAGAAATATAAGCAAGGGGATGGCTGGCAAGTTTATCAAGCTTTAGTGGCTTTAGGATCAGGGGGAACAGAGGGGTTGGGATTGGGGAATAGCCGCCAAAAAATGTTTTGGCTTCCGGAAGCGCATACCGATTTTGTTTTCCCGATTTTAGGCGAGGAACTCGGAGTCTGGGTGGCGCTTTTAGTCGTATTTTGTTTTTTAATCATGACTCTTTGTAGCGGATGGATCTCGATGAATGCTCCCGATGCGACGGGGGTATTACTGGGGATCGGAATCAGTACCCTTTTTGCCGTTCAATCTCTGATGAATTTATCGGTTGTCACAGGACTGATGCCGAACAAAGGAGTTCCGTTGCCCTTTATTAGTTATGGGGGCTCCAGTTTGATGATGTGGATGGTGTGCATTGGAATTCTTTTTAATTTACAAAGACAAGGGGTCCATGAATCGGATCAACGTGCTCCAGTAACCGTTAAAAAGGCAACGATTCGATTATGAAAGCTCTTCGTGTTGCGATTGCTTGTGGGGGAACGGGGGGGCATTTATTTCCGGGGATTGCGATTGCGCAAACGCTGCATCAACGTGGACATGAGGTCATGCTTTTAGTCTCTGCAAAACAGATTGATGCCGTGGCCCTGAAGGACTATCCAGAATTTCGAGCCGAGGTTATTCCGGGAATGGGATGGACCGGAATCAATCCACAAGCGATCCGATTTCTTTATAAAATTCTACAGGCCAGAGGGGTCTGCCGCGGGTTATTTAAAAGCTTTAAACCGGATGCAGTTCTGGGGATGGGAGGCTTTACGAGCGCCGTTCCCTTGCTGGTCGGAAGACGGATGAAAAAGGCAACCTATCTTCATGAATCGAATGCCATTCCGGGCCGTGTCACAAAGCTTCTTGCTAAACAGGTCTCTCGGGTATTTCTCGGTTTTGATGCCTGTGACTCTTACTTAGAAGAGGCCAATACTGTGGTGACCGGAACTCCTTTGAGAAAAGATCTCATCAAAATTCATCGTGACGAGGCCTTGGCTCAGCTCGGACTGAATCCCCATTTAAAAACTATTTTAGTGATGGGGGGAAGCCAAGGAGCCCGCGGAGTCAATGAAATGGTTTTGAAGTCGATCCCCCTTTGGGAACGGGAAAAAGATCAGTGGCAATTCATTCATCTTACGGGAGAGATGGATGCGACGATTGTCGATATTAACTATCGTCGCTGTCGTTTAAATGCCTATGTCAAAGCCTTTTCAACGAATATGGGGCTCTTATTAAGTGCCTCGGATTTAGTGATCAGCCGCTCCGGAGCGAGCAGTTTAACCGAGATTTCAGCTTTTGGATTGCCGAGTATCTTAATTCCTTTTCCTGCGGCGATCGATGATCATCAGACCTTAAATGCTCGGGTTTTCTCGATGGTCGGAGCGGCTTACTTAGAGCCTCAATCGAAGCTCACTCCCCAAGGATTAGATCAAAAAGTATCGGAAATTTTACATCAAAGCGAGCATCTGGAATCGATGAAAGTTGCGGCGCATTCGCTCTTTGTCCCTGATGCGGCAGAGCGGATTGCCCTTGAAATCGAGAGGGGGGCCGCATGACCACGATTCGTGAGATTCTCGCTTTGGGGCAGGCACGGATTCATCTCTTAGGAGTTGCGGGGAGTGGGATGAGTGGGCTTGCGCGGATCCTGCTTCAGATGGGGTACCAAGTTTCCGGCTCCGATCTTCAACGTTCCCGTGGAATCGAAAAGTTAATTGATATGGGATTAAAGTTTTCTCAAGGACATGAGAAAGATGAACTCGATTCCGTGAATCTTGTGGTCTATTCCTCTGCGATTCGAGAGGATAACCCCGTTCGTCGTCAAGCGGGCGAGCGAGCGATTGCGTGCGTTCGGCGTGCTGCATGTCTAGCGGTTTTATCGGAGCAAAAGCAACCGTTAGTCGTTGCGGGAATGCATGGAAAAACAACGACCTCCTCGATGCTTGCTTATGTTTTGCGTTCTGCGGGATGGCGTTGCGCTCATTATATTGGCGCTGAAATTCCGATTCTCGGGGAAAGTGCTTCGATTGATGATGGAGAGCATTTTGTGATTGAGGCGGATGAAAGCGATGGGACGATCACGCTCTTTAAACCAAAGCATTCGTTACTCCTGAATATTGAAGAGGAGCATCTCGATCATTACGGGAATTTAGAGGCGATTTTGAAAACATTTCGGGAGTTCATTTCGAATACCACGGGAAAAGTCGTTTATTGTGCCGATGATAAAAATACCTTATTGCTGTGTTCACATCATCCGACGGCTGTCAGTTACGGCTTTGGAAGTCAGTCGGATTACCGGGCGATCGAGGTCCGTAGTCAAAATTTCTCCTCGCAATTTCAAATTCAAAATCGCGGACAAATTTTAGGAACCATTGTTCTTCAAATTCCCGGAATGCAAAATATCAGCAATGCCCTCGGGGTAGTTGCGCTTGCGACGGAGCTGGGGGTTCCTTTCGATTCCATTACCCAGGCGCTCCAGGAGTTTCGAGGGGCGACTCGACGATTTGAAGTCAAGTTTAGGAATCCAGAGTTTATGATCGTTGATGATTACGCCCATCATCCGACAGAGATTAAAGCGACCCTCGCTGCGGCAAAGGCCGGAGGATGGAATCGTGTGATCGCTTTATTTCAGCCGCATCGTTACACACGAACACAGCTTTTATTTGATGAATTCGTGAACGCCTTTCAAGATGCTGATTTAGTTTTTATTACCGATATCTATGCTGCGAGCGAAGTTCCGATTGAGAACGTCAACGGAAAAGGTTTGGCAGAGGCAATTTCAAAATTAGGAAAGGCAGAAAAAGTAGCGTTTGAGTCGAATCTTCAAACATTACGGAAACGGGTTTCGCGTGAGATGCAACCGGGAGATCTTCTGTTAACGCTCGGAGCAGGAAACATCCATCAAGTGGCTCTCTCCCTCGCTCAAGAGTTAAATTGGTTTAGCGAGATGAGGAAGCTCATCAGCTCCGATTCTAGATTGCTGCGTCAAGAGCCGATGAGCAAGCATACTTCCATGAGAATTGGCGGTCCGGCACAGTTTTGGTTTGAACCGGCGAATGAGCCGGATCTTGTTTCCGTTGTTCGTTATGCCTATGAGCATTCGATTCCCTTAATGGTCATTGGGCGGGGGTCAAATCTTCTTGTTCGTGATGGCGGGATCTCGGGAATTTGTGTTCATTTAGGTCACCCTTATTTTAGCGAAATCAAAGTTGAAGGAGAGAATTTGAGAGTGGGTGCCGGGGCTCGGTTAAAGGCGATTACCACAGAGGCGCGTCGTGCTCAGATCGGGGGACTGGAGTATCTTGAGGGAATTCCCGGGAATCTTGGCGGGGCCCTTCGGATGAATGCCGGAGCGATGCAGGGATGGACTTTGGATAATATTGTTGAGGTAAAGATGCTCGATCTCCAAGGGAATTGGCATCATCAGTCACGTCAAGAGATCGAAGTGGCCTATCGCTCTGTTCCGCTATTTAAAACCCATATTGCGGTGAGTGCTTTGGTGAGTGGAAAGGGGTCGACCTCAGAAGCAATTGAGGAACGATTAAAGCAGTTTAGCACCAAACGATGGGATTCTCAACCAGCTGCCCCGAGTGCCGGCTGCATTTTTAAAAATCCAGCGGAATCGCCGGCGGGGAAAATTGTCGATGAACTCGGATTAAAAAATCGGCATGTGGGTAAGGCACGAGTTTCAGAGGTTCATGGAAATTTTATCGTCAATGATGGGGGGGCCACAGCTTGCGAAGTTCTTCAGTTAATTTCTGAAATTCAGGCAACGGTTAAATCCCAACGTCAGATTCAATTAGAAACAGAGGTTGTCATTTTGGGAGAGGATTTATGAGTTTGAAAAAAATCGCCGTATTTAAAGGGGGTCCTTCTAAAGAGCGTGAGGTTTCATTGCGGACCGGGAGCGCTATTGCGGAGGCCTTGCGTACGAAGGGATATGAGGTTGAAGAGGTTGATATCACGGGGCCTGATTTTAAGATTCCTGAAGCGACCGAATTTATTTTTATTGCTCTGCATGGAACGTTCGGTGAAGACGGGCAGATTCAACGGCTTTTAGATCAACGAGGGATTCGTTATACCGGCTGTGGAGCCCATGCAAGTGCCTTGGCCTTTGATAAAGAAAAAAGTAAAGAGTGCTTCAAGATTTACCAAGTGCCGACGCCTGCAGGAGAGTCTTTAAGAGAGGGAGAAAAGACCACGCTTAATGTCCCATTAGTTTTCAAGCCTGCGTGTGAAGGATCCAGTATTGGATTAGAGATGGTTCATCGTGTCGAGGATATTGAGCCAGCCTTTCGTCGCGCCTGTCAGCATGGAACGATCATCCTTGCGGAAAAAATGATCCAAGGACGGGAGTTAACCGTGGGGATTTTAGAAGGAGAAGCCCTTCCGGTTGTTGAGATTCGACCAAAGACAGGAACCTACGATTATCAAACCAAATATACCGCTGGCTCTTCCGAATATAGTTGCCCTGCCGCTCTTTCAGAAAAGACAACAAAGGCAGTTCAAGAGTCGGCGCGTAAAGCCTATGAGGCACTGGGGTGTGAGGTTTATGCCCGAGTCGATGTTTTAATTGATGCAGAGGAGAATCCTTGGGTGCTCGAAGTGAATACGATTCCGGGGATGACCTCGACAAGCCTTCTTCCGAAAGCAGCCAAAGCGGCGGGAATGGAATTTCCTGAATTATGCGAAAAGATTCTTTTATTTAGCGAACAAAAATATCGGAGAAATCTATGAAAAGAACCCTTTTTGAAACCCCTAAACGTCGAGATGTTCATACCCTTTATTCAGAAACAAAAAAAATGCACTTTCAGAAAAAGTTGCGTCAAGGATCGATCTGGGTTGTCGCTGCCATTCTCGTATTTGCTGTTTTGGGATGGCTGACGCATTGGGGGGTTCAAAAAGTGGTTCGTCATTTTGTGATGGATAACCCCCGGTATAATTTGACGGAAATTGAGGTCGAGCTTCAAGGATCACTCCAAAAACGAGATATTATTCGAGCCGCCAAAATTGAAACCGGCATGGGGCTCATGAAGATCGATCTTCGGCAAGTGCAATTGGATATCGAAAAGATGCCCTATGTCTCTGAAGCTCGAGTCATTCGACATCTCCCCAATAAGATCATGATAAGTGTTAAAGAGCGAGTTCCGATGGTTCGTTGGACCTATGCCGGAACCTCCACGCATATGAGAGAGGTTTTTACGATTGACCGTGATGGCGTGCTGATTCGCTCGCGCTCCAATGAGCAGCAAAATCTTCCTGAGATTATCGGATTTAAATTATCGGATCCTGAGCCGGGCCAAAAGATTGAAAACAGAGAGGTTTTGGCCGCCGTTCAACTTCTTAAATATTTAGAGCGCACCGCACTCCGAGGGCTGATGAGTGTCCGATCAATCGATGTTTCTGCTCCCTATTGTTTACATGTTGTTTCAGGAGAGGGAATGGTCGCTCAATTTCGAACAACGGTGATTGATCAACAGTTAGAACGACTTGCCAAAGTCATTGAGATTTCACGACAAAAAGAGAACCCCATTGCAACGATCGATCTGACCTTAGATCGAAATGTTCCCGTCACATTCATCAATCGCGGAGAAATTTAAATAGAGTCGAAAAAGGAGGGCATTATGTTCTGGAAAAAAGAGAGAAATATCGTAGTCGCAGCAGAAATTGGAAGTTGTAAGGTCGCGGTGGCGGTCTCAGAACTTCGTGAAGATGGATCGCTGTTTTTAATGGCGGTCGGGGAAGCCCCTTCAGGAAAGGTTCGTAAATGTGAGATCACCGACTTTCAAACTTCTCAAGATTGTCTCAAGGATGCACTTCGTGATGCTGAAGAGAAAACCGATGTTGCCATTCAAGAGCTCTATCTCGCGCTCAGTGGGGCGCATATTCGCTCCGTGAATACGCGCGTTTCGACTTCGATCGATAATGAGGGTGATGAAGTTCGCGAGTTCGATATCGAAGTCCTTCGTCAAAAGGCTCAAGATTACGCGGCCCCGGCAGAGGCGGTTTTACTTCATGATTTACTGCGTCATTACTATCTCGACGATGGATCAACGGTTCCCAACCCGGTAGGGATCTCTTCAAAGAAAGTCTTTGCCGATTATCATCTCGTTTATGGAATGGCGACTCGACTCCAAACCACCTTGCGTTGTGTGAAAGATCTTTCGATTGATGTTCCGGGCTATGCCCTGAGCTCTTATGCAACCGCTCAATCGGTTTTAACGCATGCGCAGAAGCAGGTGGGTTCAATCGTCATTAACTGTGGTGGGGGAGTCACGGACTACATTGCCTACGAACGCGGGGCAGTGGTTCATACCGGGGTCTTAGGAGTGGGGGGAGAGCATCTGACCAGCGATCTCTCGATTGGTCTTAAAATCTCTTTTGCAAAAGCGGAGGAGCTCAAGCGTAAGGAAGGCTCTGTTTATTTTGATCCTTCTTTAGAAAATGAAATTGCGATTCGCGATTTGAATTTTAGTGATCGGCATATCTATCGGGAGTCGATGGTGACGATCTTGGGGGCACGACAAGAGGAGATGTTTAAAATTATCCTTGAAGAGCTATCGGAGCAGGCATTCTGGTCAGAGTTTAGTGGGACCATTTATTTAACAGGGGGCGCCTCACAAATGAGAGGCCTGCTCGATTTGGCCCGAGAAATTTTTTCACATCCCGTAGAAATGGCAAAACAGAAGCCGATGGAGGGAGATCAATCTTATTTAAACCGCCCTGATCTCGCAACGGTATTTGGGCTGCTGCAATATGCCCGTTCAGATCAAATGTATAATCCTCCCGTTCGCGGTTGGAATCGAATGCAGCAATCGTTTCGAAAAGTTCTCAGTGTTCTTAAACTTTTGTAAGTGAAAAAAGGAGCCCCTATGATCGACCTATGTGGAAAACATGATAAAGATAATAAGAGAGCAAATGCCAAAGCCCGTTTTCGCGTTTTGGGATTAGGGCGTGGTGGAATTTCAGTTTTAGATCGATTGGTTCTCGGGGGACTCGATCATTTGGATATGGTCGCTCTTGATACCGATGAGCAAACTTTATTAACGACCGTCCTTCAACGGCGGCTTTTGTTAGGGGAAAAAATTGCTGGGGGATTAGGTTGTTGGGGGGATGCGCAGCGGGGATATGAAATTGCTCAAGCAGAACAAGAGTCTTTAAAGCTGATTTTGGATGATTGCGATTACCTTTTAATTTCAGTTAGCTTTGGCGGTGGGACGGGGGGAGGAATTCTTCCTAAGATCCTCGAAATGGCCCAAGCGGAAAGAGTTCAGACCGTAGTCTTTGGGACCCTGCCTTACGCTTGCGAAGGAGAGAATCGTGTGGCCCTTTCGCTTGAGCAACTCCACCAGGCCCGAAATTTTGCGGATTGTGTTTTGACCTCATCTCATGAGCGACTGACTCCTTATTTTACTCGAGAGGCCAATCATCGCAAGGGGTATGAGTGGATGCACCAAATTGAGTCAAAGGTCATTTATAGTATTTTGATGCTCCTTGAGCAGCCAGGGCTTTTTCCGTTAAGTTTTGCGGACTTGAGAAGCTTATATGGAAGACTTCAAGGAAGTCTGAATAGCGAAAACTGTCTCATCGGTTATGCCGAAGGAACTCTTGGCGTTGAAAATGAGGCGTTACTCGACGATCTTTTAGAGGGACCTCTTTTAGCTGGAGAAGATGTTTGGCGAGAAATGGATCATGCCCTTCTTTCGGTGAGCGGAGGAAAAGAGCTCTCGGTTCTTGAAATTCAAGAGATTATGAGTCAAATTCAAAATCGTTTTGGCCGACCGCTTCCGGTTGCGGTCAGTGCGCATTTTGAAGGCCCTCAAGATGGTAAAATTCGTTTAACGTTGATGTTGGCAAAAACTGTTGAAACCGAAATTCCAGCACTGGTTCAAGAGCGGAAGCCGTCGATTTCGATTCCAGAAAAACGAGAGGTTGTATCGGCTCGAAGTGAAGAGTTTGAGCCCGTGATCATTCTTGAAATGCCAGAACAATTTGATGAGGCCCCTCCTTTCGTTCATTCCCCTCAGGTGCCGGTCCAAGCCGAACTCGGTCAATCGATCTCTATCGCAGAGGAATTAACCACTCCCGATTTTGCCTTTGAGATGGGGGAAGTGCCAGAGGCTGCTGGAAAGAGTCGAAAGTCGAAGCCGAGAAAGGTCAAGCAAGAGGAGCTTTCCTTAGAGACTCCGAACCGTGGACGATTTGAGAAGGCCTCCGAAACCTTTTGGAAAGGGGAGAATCTCGATCAACCGACCTTCAAACGACGCTGCTTGTACGTTCGACTCTAATTCCATTTCTTGGATTGGACTAAACCTAGATTCGGCAGTTGAAATGGAGGGGCAGTGGCTCACTGCCTTCCCCGTAGCCCGAGGCACAGGGCCTGTGCCCCTCCAAATAGGACTCACCCTTTGGGTGAAGGCTAATGGAGAGGTAAATGTGACTTCAACTGCCGAATTTAGGCTAAATCTAAAAACAATGAATTTAGCCACAGAGAACGCAAAGAACTCAAAAATTTTGGTTCCTTCCCGTTTGAAAGGGAAAGGGATAATTGCGGAAAAATTGCACGTTCACCTTTTGTGGTTAAATGGATTACCGCTAGGTTAATAAGTTACAGAGCGTGTCACGGACTGCACTAGGCACATTCAGTAGGGTAAACTTTTTATTTATATCGCTCGTTTTTATTTAACCGATCGTCTATTTTTAATTTTGCTCGATCTGATTAGTTTCTTGTGTTTATGAAAAAATTATCGAAAGAAAAGAAACCTCAAAGGCGTGAGATATTGGCGGGAGATCCGCGGGAACTCCAAGGCCAAGGGATGTATCAAGACCTTTTTCAACTCGCTCCCGTGGGGTATTGCACGCTCACCGTGGAGGGACTCATCCTTGAAGCGAATCTCACGATCACCACTCTTTTGGGGGTTCCTAAGAGTAAACTTGTGAATTGTCCCTTCAGCTCCTTTATCCTCAAAGCGAATCAGGACGTTTTCTATCTGAATAAGGATCGACTTTTTAAAACAGGTAAATCTCAATCGTTCGATCTGCAAATAGTTCAAAATGAGGGAACCTCTTTCTGGGCGAATCTCGTGATCGCCCTCAAAAATATTAACGAAAGATCGTTGATTTACCTGACCTTGACTAATGTCGAGGACAGAAAACAAATGGAGTTGACGCTGGCATTCACCGCGGAACAGCTTGCGCGAACTGGAAGAATCGCCAAAATTGGAGGGTGGCATCTTGATCTTCAAACCAAGAATCTTTTCTGGTCAGAAGAGACCTGTCGTATTCATGAAGTCGATCCCCCCGTCGCCCCAAGATTAGAAGAGGCGATCGGTTTTTATGCTCCTGAAGCCCAAGAGACCATCAGGGATCTCGTACAGGCTGGAATCGATCACGGAACCGATTGGGATGTGGAGTTGCCACTGATTACGGCGAACGGGCGTCGGATTTGGGTGCGCGCGCAAGGCTCTGCAGTGATGAAAGAGGGAAAAGTTGTGGAGCTTTTGGGGACTTTTCAGGATATTACGGAGCGCAGGACATTGGAAACCCAACTCCGACAAGCACAGAAAATGGAGACGATCGGTCGACTGGCGGGGGGAATCGCGCATGATTTTAATAATATGCTCACCGTGATTCTCGGTCATGTGGAAATGGCTTTGCCTTCCTTGGCTCCCTCCGATCCCATTCATGGAGCATTTTTGGAGATCGGACAAGCAGCAGAGCGCTCGGCAGAGCTCACCCGCCAATTGCTCGCATTTTCGCGTCAACAAATCGTAGCCCCTAAGGTCCTCTCATTGAACAATTTCGTGAATGAGACGATCCAAATGGTGAAGCGTCTCATTGGACCGAATATCACGCTGATTTGGAATCCTGCGGAGGATCTCAAGCTCGTAAAAATCGACCCGAGTCAAGTCCACCAGATCATCACCAATCTTTGCGTCAATGCCCGTGATGCGATCTCCGAGAACGGAACCATTACGATCGAAACCGGAAATCATCAAGTGACCCCAAGCAAATTTGAAGGATCTATGGACTTGCCGCTTGGGGACTATGTGAGATTGAGCGTGCGCGATGATGGCTGTGGGATGAGCCCTGAAATCTGTGCTCACATTTTTGAGCCCTTTTATACAACAAAAGAGGTCAACAGTGGTACTGGTCTCGGTCTTGCGATGGTCTATGGGATTGTCAAACAAAACGACGGGAGCATTCGCGTTTCGAGTCGACTCGGAGAAGGGACAACTTTCCAGATTGATCTCCCTGCCTATGACGGTGCGATGGATCCGTCGCTCCCAGAAGCAGAATCGAAAGTAAAATTTCAAGGGAGGGAGACCCTCCTGATCATCGAAGATGAATTATTGCTTCTCGATATGACCCAGCGAATGCTGGAGTCGAAAGGATACACCGTCCTCACCGCGAGCTCCCCTTCTGAGGCCCTTCGGGTGGTCGAGGTGCATGGGGAAAAAATAGATCTCCTCCTCACCGACGTCCAGATGCCTGAAATGAATGGTTGCGAGTTCTCTAAGCTTCTTCAATCCCGTTACCCCCATCTCTGCTCTCTTTTTATGTCTGGCTTCACCGCCAAAGGCTTGACGCTCGATTGGACGCTGAATGAGGGAATCGAGTTTATCGAAAAACCGTTTACGATCAATGGATTGTCGGAAAAAGTTCGTCAAATCTTAGATCAATCGACGAAATCAGAGGAGTCTAAAAAAACGGTTCCTTCCCATTTCCGGGGGAATAAAGAAATCTCTTAGGAATGCAGGAATGCATGAAAATTAACCGCAAAAGGCTCGGGAACCGAAAAGCTATTCTTCGCTGGAACCCGAAATGTTTTCAGTATTTGAGATCTTGAATGAGATAAAATTCGATACTATCCGTTAGGGCGAGCCAAGAGGCATCAATGATATTGTCGGAGACCCCAACGGTATTCCATGTCTGGGCTCCGTTGCTCGACTCAATGAGCACTCGTGTCTTTGCGGCGGTTCCGGCATTCGAGTTTAAGATGCGAACTTTATAATCGGTAAGACGGATCTCCGCAATTTTCGGATAAAATTTAACCAATGCGGCTCGTAGCGCAGCATCAAGGGCATTCACCGGCCCATCCCCCTCAGAAACAGTATAAATGGTTTCACCGTTGATCTGGATCTTTACCGTCGCTTCACAGGCATCAAAAGGATGTTCTGATTTACGTCGGAAAGAAACATGATACTCGATGAGTTCAAAAAAGGCTTTCTTATTTTGTAACGCTTTACGAATCAGCAATTCAAAAGAGGCATCGGCCGCCTCAAATTCGTAGCCTTTATTTTCGAGATCCTTCACTTGATCCAAGATCATTTTGGTCTCGGGGGCTTTTTCATCTAAATCGATCTTAAGCTCACGGGCCTTCAGCATCACGTTGGTACGACCCGAGAGTTCTCCGATGAGAATCCGCTGCGTATTTCCGACAAGCTCGGGAGTAATATGCTCGTAACTGGTCGAGGTTTTATTGATCGCATTGACGTGCGTTCCTCCTTTGTGGGCAAAAGCGGCAGCTCCGACAAAGGGGGCCCGGATATTATGACGCTGGTTGGCGATCTCATCAACATAAAGCGAAAGTTCGCGAAGCTTCTGGAGACACTCTGAAGTGAGGAGAGAGTAGCCCATCTTCAATTGAAGATTCGGAATGATGGAGATCAGATTACAATTTCCGACGCGCTCTCCAAATCCGTTGATCGTCCCTTGGACTTGTAACGCCCCTTCTTGAACTGCCGCGAGCGCATTGGCGACACCACAGCCACTATCATCATGAGTATGAATTCCTAATTTTGTCGGAACTAAAGGAATTAAAAAACGAACAATTTCAGAAATTTGAGTGGGGAGAGTTCCTCCATTCGTATCACAAAGAACGACATAGTCGGCTCCCGCTTGGGCCGCGGCCTGGAGGCATTGAGTCGCATACTCCGGAGAGTTCTTAAAGCCATCGAAAGCATGCTCGGCATCATAAATCACTTCGCGCCCGTGGGATTTAAGAAAACGAACCGTATCCGCGATCATCGCCAGATTTTCTTCAGGGGTTGTTCTCAAGACCTCCGTGACATGAAGAAGCCACGTCTTGCCGTAGATCGTGACGACCGGAGTTTCAGACTCAAGAAGAAGCCTCACTTGCAGATCCTCCTCAACCTTGATCCCTGCCTTGCGAGTACTTCCGAAGGCAGCCAATTTTGCGGTCTTAAGCTTTAACGATTTTGCGTGCTGAAAGAATTCGATATCTTTGGGATTCGATCCCGGCCATCCCCCTTCAATATAATGCACCCCAAAAAGATCGAGACGTTCTGCAATTCGAATCTTGTCTGCCAACGATAAATTGATTCCCTCTCCCTGCGTTCCATCTCGCAGGGTCGTATCGTAGATCGTGACCGGTTTTTGCATAAGAGGAGGAGAAATAGCCGATTTTCCTTAAAAGACAAGGATTCCAAAGTATCAGGCTACTCGGCTAACAGGCTATCAAGCTTCCCTTCTTCCCCATTAGCCTCAAAAGCAGAATCGTTTTTGACAGGGCGATAGAAATCTATTTAACGGGCTTGCAAAATCGGTGCGATGGCTCAAAGTTTAATGCTATGTCAGAAATCTCTGAGTACACACGTCACGGTTCAGCAACCATTACCCCTCGCGTCTTAAAAGATTTGATGCACAAACTCCCGCTTTTAAAGGCGGAGTTTACACAGATCCATGCCCCTAAGTTCCCTCATCTCGTCGATCAATTGGAGTTCTTAGCGGATGTCGTGGAGGATGTCATGGAAGATGCTTATCTCGATCTTCCTTACGAAGCGTTGGCCATGGCCTCTTTCGCTTTGATTTATGTTCATAAACAAATGGATCTCATTCCAGATAGCGTTCCCGTTTGGGGGCTTTTGGATGACTCGCTAGTTGTTCGCTCGGTTCTCTTGGAGCATGAACAGGACTTTAAAGCTTACGCAGCAATTCTTGGCTTTGATTGGTCGAGGGTTACTACTAAAGCGTAAGCCTTTCTTAACTCAATGAACACCCGCTTGGGCTCTTTTCCCTACGAAGCCCGTTTTCTCTACCTCGATAATCTTTTTGATCGTATTGAATGGCAGGGGCTATTTCAAAATGAACAGCCCGTTCATATTGACCTCGGTGCTGGGGATGGCGGTTATACCGCCGCAATGGCTCAGAAACATCCTGGGATCAACTTTCTTGCGGTCGAACGACTCAAAGGAAGGGCGATCAAGATTGCTAAAAAATCGGTTCGTTTCCATTGTCCAAATCTTCGCGTGATTCGTTTAGAGTCGGCTTATCTGATTCGCTGGCTCATCAAACCGGCCTCGATCGAGGCGGTTCACCTCTTATTTCCCGATCCGTGGCCGAAGCGAAAGCAACAAAAATTCCGTCTGCTTCAACCGGAGTTTGTGGTCGATCTCGTGAAAGCGATTAAACCGGGAGGTTATTTTCATTTTGCAACTGATCATGAAGAGTATTTTGAAATTGGCACCTTAGCCGTTGATCAAAATCCCAATTTCGAACGGGTCGAAAGTTCTCCTTGGGGAGAACTTCCCCAGACCGATTTCGAAAAGCAATGGGTTTCTCAGGGGAAAAAAATCGGCAGAGCTTTTTGGAGACGACGAGATAAGGAATAAAACCCAGAATTTTTGTATTCTGCGAAGCAAATTTCGTAGGTGGGGATTGACTTTCCGATGTCATGCTCTAGCAAAAAATCATTAATTTTAACAGGAAGTAGAAAATATGAGTGCAACGCCCGCTGTTTATAACCGTAATAATCCGTTTATGGCCTCGATTAAAGAGAATCGTCTTCTCAATAAGGCCGGTTCGGAAAAGGATACTCGACATATCGTTGTCGATACCGCCGGCCAGGTTCCCTATCATGTCGGAGATTCGCTGGGGGTGATTCCTCGTAATGTTCCGGCTGTGGTTGCAGATTTAATCGGCAAATTAAAGCTCGATCCGGAGACCCCGGTTCCTGCGGCGAATAATACTACGGTCACTCTGAAGGAGGCGTTGTCTTCTCAGTATATTTTGAATCGGGCGAGTAAGAAGTTCGTGAAGGGGATTGTGGAAAAGATTCCTGCCGGGGCTAAGAAGGAGGAGATCACGGCGTTGATCGCCAATGAGCCAGCTTTGGATGAATATGTTTTTTCGAGAGATTATGTCGATGTCTTGAATGAGTGCGCAGGGGTGGAGTTGAGTGCGGTGGAGCTTTTAGGATTGGTGAATAAGGTCGCTCCTCGACTTTATTCGATCGCTTCTTCTTCAGTGGTTTATCCGAATGAGGTTCATTTGACCGTTGCTGTGGTGAAGTATGAGAGTCACGGTCGTCCGAAGATGGGGATCGCCTCTGGATATCTCGGCTATCATTCGGAGTCTGTTTTGACCCCTGTTTATACTCAGCCGACCCGTCATTTCCATTTGCCGCCGTTGGATAAGAATATCATTATGGTGGGACCGGGAACGGGGATTGCACCGTTTCGTGCCTTTTTGCAGGAACGCAAGGCGACAGGGGCAACCGGGAAGAACTGGCTTTATTTTGGAGATCAACGTCGTGCGACCGATTATTTGTACGAAGAGGAGCTGGAAGGGGCGGTCAAAGAGGGCTCGCTGCATCAGCTTGATTTGGCCTTCTCACGGGATCAGGCCGAGAAGATCTACGTCCAGACTCGGATGATGGAAAAGAGTGCTGAGATGTGGAAATGGATTCAAGAGGGGGCTTATTTCTACGTCTGTGGAGATGCCAAGAGAATGGCGAGGGATGTGCATCAGGCGTTAATTGATATCGCCAAGAAAGAGGGGGGACTCTCTCAAGAGGCTGCGGAAGCCTATATCAATGTGACCTTTACGAAAGAGGAGAAACGTTATCTCAAGGACGTTTATTAAGAAATAATCAGGGAAGCCCGGTTTCCTTTTGAAAAAAGTGATATTTTTTACTTTACCTTCAAAATGAACTGGCTAGCAAAGGAATCCTTATGGCACTTCATAGCAGTCTTCGTAGTTCATCGACAACCTCCGCAAAACGGAACGTTTTAAAACGTTTCGAACGCGTTGAATTGATCAAAAAGCGTGGTCAATGGAAAGAGGATATGAAAGTAATTGGTCTTCCGAAAACAAAGCCGGAAGCTTAATTTTTTTCCTCTTCATTAAAAATCAATTTCGATAGGATCTTCTCCTCGCTTTTTGAGGAAAAGATCCTATCTCTTTTCTGTGAGAATTAACCAATTTTTAGCCCGTGCAGGGTACGGCTCTCGGCGCGCTTGTGAAGAACTTGTCGCCCAAGGGGCGGTCATGATTAATGGCGAGATCATTCAAGTCCTTGCGACGCAGGTGAATCCAGGGGACAAGGTGAAGGTCAATGGCTGTCACGTTGCGGTGAGTGATCAAACGATCACGGTGGCGATGAATAAGCCGAAGAGTTATGTGTGTACGATGGATGATCCTCAAGATCGCCGTCGGATTTATGATTTATTGCCGAGCGATTTTCCTCGGGTGGTTTCGATTGGGCGTTTGGATTATGACAGTGAGGGATTGATTCTCCTGACGAGCGATGGGGATCTTGCAAATGAATTGACGCATCCGAGCTCTAAAGTTCCGAAGACTTATGAAGTGGTGTTGGACCGTGATTTTGATTTTGAACTCTCTCCCCGTTTGAAGAAAGGGATTAATGTAGAGGGGAAAAGAGCGCGGATGGAGTCGATCCATCGGATTGGACCGAAACAGTTACGGGTCGTTTTGACTCAGGGAATTAAGCGTCAAATTCGCTGGATGTTTTTTAAAGTTGGATACAAAGTGAAGAACCTGAAGCGGGTCCAGATTGGTAAATTCGAACTGGGTCGAATTCCGCTTGGAAAATGCAAAGTTTTGACACCTGAGGAGATCCAACAATGTCGAAGTCGAATGGCGTAAAGAAGCGGGCAACAAAAGTTGCGAAAACTCAGTCTCAATCTCTTTGGGGGGGGCGTTTTGCCGAAAACCCTGCGGAGTTGCTTCAAAAATATTCTGAATCGGTCTCCTTTGATTGGCGTTTATATCGTCATGATATTCGCGGAAGTATTGCCCATGCGCGGATGTTGCAGAAGATTAAGGTTTTAACGGCTGGGGAATTTAAGGCGATTGAGGCGGGGCTGCTTCAGATTGAGAAAGAGATCTCTGAAGGAAAGTTTGTTTGGTGTGTCGATCGTGAAGATGTTCATATGAATATCGAGGCGACCTTAACGAGCCGAGTCCCTGCGGGAGCAAAGTTACATACCGCTCGTAGTCGCAATGATCAGGTGGCGACCGATGTCCGTCTTTGGGTGCGAGATCAGATTTCTCAGAATCTTCATGCGATTCGATTTCTGCAAAAAACTTTAGTGGCTTGGGGGCAAAAGGATCTTCAGGTGATTATTCCTGGATTTACCCATCTTCAACGGGCCCAACCGGTTTTATTGGCGCATCACTTATTGGCTTATGTCGAAATGCTCGATCGGGATGCGGGACGATTGATCGATGCGCAGAAGCGGATGAATTTTCTTCCGTTGGGGAGCGGTGCGATTGCGGGGAGTACGATTGCCTTGGATCGGGAGTTTGTGGCGCAGCAGTTAGGATTTGAGGGGATCACGCGAAATTCGATGGATGCGGTGAGTGATCGCGATTTTGTCGTTGAGTATTTGAGTGCCGTGGCACTGTGTGGGGTTCATCTTTCACGGCTTTCTGAGGATTTGATCCTTTGGTCGAGTGCGGAGTTTGGATGGATTCGACTTTCGGATGCCTTTACCACGGGATCGAGTTTGATGCCGCAAAAAAAGAATCCGGATGTAGCCGAGCTTTGTCGTGGGAAGTCGGGGCGATTGATTGGAAATCTCGTCTCCCTTTTAGTTCTTCTGAAGGGATTGCCGATGACTTATAATCGCGATCTCCAAGAGGATAAGGAGCGGCTTTTTGATTCTGCGGATACCTTGCAGATGAGTTTAGAGATCATGGCCGCGATGCTCCAGCAGGTGGAGGTTCATGGGGCGAAGTGCCGTGAGGCGGCCTCGGATCCGTTGCTTTTAGCGACCGACCTTGCCGATTATTTAGTCAATAAAGGGGTTCCTTTTCGTCATGCTCATGAAATCGTCGGCAGAGCGGTGGCCTTGGCAGAGAAGCTTAAGGTTCCGTTGAATCAACTTGAAATGGCGGAGTGGAAGAATTTGAGTCCTCATTTTGGATCGGATATTCAAAACGTTTTTCAATTAGAGAACGCATTGAAGCGTCGTCCGATGGTCGGAGCCCCAAATCCAAAAAGAGTCGAGCAAGAGATTCAGCGCTGGAATAAACGTTTATCGTAAGCGGAGTTGAAAAATCAGGATGCTCTTTCAGAGGATAAAAGAATGAACCCTTGGTTTTCCTCCTTTGATTGTCTTGCTCCTGGAGATCAAAAATCGAGAGAGTTTGAGGGAGATGGAGTTGCGGTCACCTCGATTGAGTCATCGGATCATCCGTTGTTTGAACGGGCTTTTGCTGCCCTTTGGAGAGAGTTCGGAGAGAAGGCGGAGATTGAGCAGAGGTCGGTAATTCAGTCACGATTTGAATGGCAGGGGAGGCCGTTGAGTTCTGGGGCTCGCTATTTTTATCAACTTTTATGGATTGAAAAAGAGGGGGTTCCTTTAGGGGTGCGCGATCACACCGTGATCACTCATTCGGATCATCATCGGGTTATTGTTCATCTTTCTCATAATCTTCTTTTTCCTGTGTCGCGTCGAACGGGCTTGGCGGGGTGGATGAGGGCTTGGCCGTTGGTGTTTGCGAAGCGTTGTCAAAAGGAGTGGGGGATTGATCTTCCGATCACGTTGGTGGCAGAGATGGAGCCGATACAAATCGATAGTCCTGAACGATTGCCCCGATTGATCTCTGTTGAAAGAGCTGGTTTTTTGAAGATTGGTGAGTGGAATTATTTGCAGCCGGATTTTCGAGATCCTGCGGCGATTGATTCCTTAGGAGGGTCCGTTCCGTTGGAGATGAGTCTGGTGATTCGTCGAGTGGGAGAGGAGGGGATTGAGATGATTTCAGGGGAGGAACTTCACGGGTTAGCGAGGGGTCTCTATCGGATGTATGGGAGGGGTTTTCGAGAGCAGGAGATGAGAGGCCCTTGGGAAAGAGAGGGAGCGATTGAGGGCCAGAAGGGTTATCCGCTTGTGAAACCGACTTTCTCCTCGCGCTGAGAAAGAAGGGTTGAACCGCCAAGTTAAAGACAAAGTTCGCCAAGGTTATAAAATTCTATTTAAACCGCTTATCTTTACTCATTAAAAGGAGTCTCACACTAAAACACAAAGGAAAAGGCATTCAAAACCAGGTTTAACCTAAAAAAAGCAGTTGGAACCACGGATATCACGGATCACACGGATTTCCAATAATTTAGGGAAATTTGCACGTTCACCTTTTGGGTGAAGAGAAAAACGGAGATTAATTCTCATAAACTCCTCCATCCGTGGTATCTGTGTTATCCGTGGTTAAATGGATTGCCGAATTTAGGTTTAACCGCGGATGAACACGGATTTAAAACTTGGCGAATTTTGTCTTTAACTTGGCGGTTAAACATCTCTTTCGCCGCGTCGCTGCGCGAGGCACTCCTCTGTATTTTGAATGCCTTTTCCTTTGTGACTTTGTGCCTTGGTGTGAGACAGGTATTCAATGTCTTTAAGCTGCGTTAACTGCGGATTAATCAAAGAGACGTCGCAGCTGCCAACGTAGGAGGGAGGTATGATGGGAGACGAAACCGGAAGCGATGAGGGCGATTCCGGCAGCGAGTTGGATAAATCGGGATTCCGTCCATCCGGGAGTGGGATCGAGGTGAAAGAGATCAGCGGTAAAGACGAGGATGACGACAATCACCCCTGAGCCTATGACCAGAAGTCTCATGACGATCAAGAGAGTGATTTGGGCGGGGGAAAGAACTTTGAGCCCCATCATTTTATAAGACCATCGACTGAAAAGTTGATTTTGAAGAAAGATCCCAGCGAGAACGAGCAGGAGTCCAGCGATGAATTGACATCGTCGAGGCCAACCCCAACCGGGAGTGGGATCGAGACCCAGGAGATCGGCCCCTCCGACAAGGAACATGGTGAGCAATCCGGAGATAAGAAGAACTGCACGTGTAAACCAAGTGACAACGGCGCGAATCTTTTTTAAGGCCATGCGACCGAATTTTTTCATCAGCCAAATATGAATCGATCGGTCATAGAGAAGATAGCCAGCGAGAAGAAGTGTGAGTCCTGAGATAAATTGCATTTTTCGGGTATAACCCCAACCGGGAGTCGGATCGATTCCAAGCCAATCGGCAGCAAGAACAAGAAAAGTGCAGACGATCCCGACAGCGGCAAAGAGGACGCGAGTAAAAATTAAGATAGAGAAAGAGATAGCCCTCCAAAATTCAACACCACAGCGACGGGTGATCGATTTCTGAATATTATCGCGCCACCAGTAAATCCAGAGCGTCATCAGCGCAAGCCCAAAAGAAAAAAGGACTCCTTCAATGGGTGAGGAGAGGTGTTTCGGGTGAGTTGAAGAGAGAAGGAGTTTCAAAAAAAGGAAGAGAGAGAGGATCATTCCAGAAAAAACAGAGGAACGGATTGTGAGATGAATATTGAGGAGTAAAGGGGAAAGGAGTCGCGGAAAACCGGTCTGGAGAAAAATTCGTTTCATTTTCCATGAGCCGAGAATGATCGCTTGAACCACGCCGATAGAGCCCAGGAGTTGAAGAGCGGTCGCGAGGAATAATTGCGAGGCAGGGGTTCGAAGACTCAGAATCATTGCCCCGATCCCACTGAGAAGGCTGAGGAGTCGAAAAAGGGTTAAGATTCTATTTCCCATAACGACTTAAAACTATTGAGAGGAGGCTGCGGTTGCGAAACTCTCTTCACGAAGAACCTCAATACGGCCCGTGAGGGAGCTGATTCGAATAATCGCTTTTTGCGGTTTAGTTCCGAGACTTTGGACCCCACATTGAATCCCCCGTCCGATTTTTTTAACGCTATTCAAAGAGGCTTCTCCTTGGGGTGAGAATTGAATCATTGACTCAAATTGAACCTCTTTTCCCGCAACATTGCGAGTGATCCCTAAAGGGGTTCCTTCAGAGAGGAGGGAGAAATCTTCGATTTGAGGAATAAACTCTTCATTCAATTTCATGTTTTTAATGATCAGCGGTTTTGCGGTCGGTGTCCAAGTGGAATCATCGTCGCTATTTATTTTTTCCTCGCTCGCGGAGGCATCTCCGGTGTAGGTCAGGGAAAGGATCACGAGATCCTGGTCATCCATGGCAATTAAAAGACGAATTAGGTTACGGGTCGAGAGCGATTGAGCCTGAGCGAGTTCCAAAGCTCCTGAGAGTTGACTCAGACCTTTTGAGAACTCTTGAGAGCCCTGTCCTGAAAAGGCTTTCATTCCGATTCCCATGAGAATCGACATAATTGCTAAAACAACGAGAATTTCGACGAGTGAAAAAGCTCTTTTACTTCGGGGGTAGGGAGTCATGGTCTCTATTCTTCCAAACCTCCGAGGAAGAGACAAGCGTTAAGTAAAGGGGAAGGAGACCCGTGTGTCGGACTAAAAAGTTAGGTAATTAACGCGACGTCCTGATTTGTCCAACGCCTAGGTTGAGTTGTTCTCTGGTATTGAAGGATTTTACGCAAGAATGGATCGTTATTTGAGGGATTAATTTTAGAGGAGATCAGAGCTTTCGGAGGGATTCCAAAAGACGCATTCCGATGAGGTCGATCATTTCATCATCGGAGTTGGAGAGAAGGGTGACGCTTAGGGGAAGATCTTCCCAGAATCCGACAAAAGAGCGAAATCCTCCAGCTCCTCCATTTTTCCAAATGATCGTTCCAAAGCGATGCTGACTTTTGTACCAACCGAGTCCGAGTTCTAAGCCCTCTTTCTGTTTACTTGAAGATTTTAAGGTCAGATGAGTCGCATTCGGAAAAGGAGTACGATCGGGATAGGTCATGGCATTCATATATTTTAAGAGATCGGGAAGAGTGCTGCTGAGTCCCCCTGCAGCATTAAAAGCGTAGAGAGGGAGCCTGAAGGTCGGTTTTCCATTGCGATGAGGCTGGGCGATGAGATAGGGAGGGGCGGGGGAGCCTTCACTTCCAAAGAGCATCGATTGAAGGCCGAGGGGATTGAGGATCTCAGAACGAAGAAGCGTGGAATAAGGGCGGCCTCGAAAGCGAGAGAGCGATTCTCCGAGGGCGGCAAAGCCGTAGTTCGAGTATTGATACAATCCGATTTTATCCGGTTGGATTGCTGAAAGAGAGTTCCAGAGGGAGTCACTGGAATAATGCTCGAACGGATTTTCTCCCTTCTCCTCGGTGGGAAAATTGAGAGGCATTTTAGGGAATCCGGCGGTGTGGGTGGCGAGGTCGATAAGTCGGATCGATTTCAAATTTAACGGGGTGGAGGAGCCGAGGATTTGATGGAGAAGAGGATCGGGAGGGATCTGTTTTTGATCGATCATCCGGGCGAGCCAAAGTCCGGTAAAGGTTTGGGTGACGGCACCGATTTCAAAGAGTGTGTTTTCATCGATTTTTCGACCTTTTTCGTCGGCGATTCCGAAGTAGAAGGGGAAGGAGTTCACTCCATAAGTGATTCCGATCGCAAGGCCTGGATTTTTTCCGTTTTGATGAAAAACGGTGAAGAGGGGGAGGAGATCGTCCGATTCAATTTTTTGAATGGCGATTTTTGAAATGGTTTTGAAGGCCTCATTGAGTTGGGAGGCGGTCTTCATCTCCTCTTTTTGATCGATCTGCACGCGAAACATGTAAAAGAGCGTAAAAACGCTGCCTCCTAGGATCAGGGCATAAATCAAAAAGGAGAGGGCTTTCTTCATGGATTAAAAGAGAGAGAGGAGTCCTCGTATTAGGGAGAGAACGAGATGGGTCGATAAATTGAGTGCAAATTGAAGGGGAGGGAGATTGATGCAGACTAAGATAATCAGAATCCACCACGGTCCGATGCGTTGCTCTAAGGAGTCCGGGAGTTTAAAAATTGTTTTGCAGAGAGTCCATCCATCCATCGGAGGAAAAGGGAGGAGATTAAAGAATCCGAGGAAGACTGCAAATTGGGCAAACTTTTCAGCCAGGATAAGAAGTTCGTGTCCTGCAGGAAGAGCCACCGTGGCAAGCAAAAGCACGATAAAAGCGAGAAGAAAATTGGCGACGGGGCCGGCGAGCGCGACGAGAATATCATCGCGTCGTGGATGTTGAAATTGATAGCGATCGACGGGGACAGTTTTTCCAAATCCGAGAGGGGTTCCGCCAAAGCTCACGTTGATGATCGGCAAGATGACGGAGCCGAAAAGATCGATATGAGAGATCGGATTGAGATTCATTCGGCCTTGATCCTTGGCGGTGTCATCGCCACAGCGATGAGCCATCCATGCGTGGGCATATTCATGGAGGGTAATGATCGGAAAGAGCATTAAAAGATAAGGTAGTTTTTCGAGCATAGAGGTTTGACCTTGAGCAGTTCCACTGACAAAGTGTTGTTACCTATTTATGACAAATACGCAAATTCGCAAGTGGCTTTTATTGCTCCTTTGTTTTTTGATTCCACTTTCCGCAACTCCTGTCGTGGAGTTGGGGATTGATACCTTGGTTAAATTTAAGTTTAAGGGGCTGGAGGGAAAGCGGGTCGGTTTGTTAACGAATCAAACTGGGGTAAATTCGCGCGGGGTCAGTACGATTGATATTCTTAGAAATGCCAAGGAGGTCAATTTGGTGGCCCTCTATTCTCCGGAGCATGGGCTTTATGGGGCAGAATTGGCGGGAGATGCGGTCAGTGACACGAAGGATGTTCGTACAGGGCTTCCGGTTTATTCACTGCATGGAGCGACTCGTAAGCCGACCCCAGCAATGATGAAGGGGATTGATGTGCTTCTTTACGATTTGCAAGATATTGGATGTCGGAGTTACACATACATTAGTACGATGGGATTAGCGATGGAGGCGGCGGGGGAGGCGGGAGTGGCGTTTTATGTCTTGGATCGTCCGAATCCATTAGGGGGGAATCGCGTTGAGGGAATGCCTCTGGATCCTGCCTTTCGTTCATTTGTGGGGCAGTGGAACATTCCGTACGTTTACGGGCTGACTCCTGGGGAACTGGCGCAGATGATTGTTAAAGAGAAATGGATTACAAAAGCACCGAAGCTTGTGATCGTCCCGATGGGAGGATGGAATCGGGAGATGGTCTGGTCGGAGACAGGGTTGGTTTGGGTTCCGACCTCTCCGCATATTCCGATGGCGGAAAGCTGCTTTCACTATGTGATTACCGGGCTGATTGGAGAGCTTGCTTTAGTGAGTACCGGAGTCGGTTATACGCAGCCGTTTATGTTAATCGGACATCCCTCCTTTAATTCCTTTGAATGGGCAGATCGATTGAATGGGAAAAGGCTTTCAGGGGTCACTTTTCGTCCTGCTTTTTATAAACCGTTTTACGGGAGCTTAAAAGGTCAGATGTGTCAGGGAGTTCAGATGCATTTTTGGGATTTTTCAAAGGCAAATTTAATGCAGATTTCAATGAATTTAATGCAGGAGATTCGAGCGCGATTTGGGCCGACGATATACCAAGGCATTGTCGCCGATAAGATTTCGCTTTATGATAAAGTCTGTGGCGGGAACTCCCTTCGCAATCATTTTACAAAGGGGGGGAGCGCTCAGGAAATTATGGCAACATGGGAGCCCTCCTTGCAGGCCTTTCGCGAGCTTCGTAAAAAATATTTGATTTATCCGCTTCCCATCGCATCCTCCCTTCCAACGACAGGAACGGAGAGGAGTCTCTCGAATCCTGTGAGTAAAACTCCGATCCCTCCGAAGCCCCAGAAAAAGGAAAAACCGTGATACAAGTAGTTTTTAATGAAGCGAGCTCAACCGATCTCACCGTGCTTCCGAAGCTGACGCAGCTCGAAATTGTGAGCGAGTTCCAAAGTTTAGTTCAAAATCTCGATCAGTTGGATCCGGATCGATTTGGGCGACTGACCCGTGAGGGACAGGAGCTTTACCGTTTTCGAACCAAAGAGTATCGAATCTATTTTGAAAAAACCGGGGATGGGGTCAAAATTCACCGAATTATCAACAAGAACTCTTTGAAAGACTTTCTTTTCCGGTCAAATTTGCCGACGGTTGAGGATGAAGAGTTACAGAAAAATCCGGCCTTCTGGGAGTTAATCGATCAGAAGAAGCCAAATAAAACCGCATGAGTCGTCGACGAACGAGTCCAATTGATCGAATTCGATCGAATTGGGGCCGTCTCTGGGGAGAGCCGATTGGATGGGTCTGGCTCTCTGCCTTTTTGCTTCATCTGGTCGCGCTTTTTTGCGTTCAAGATTTTGTGCTATTCAAAGGGATGAGCGCGCACGAGCATGGGCTCTTTATTGTTCAAAGCATGCGGTTTCCTACAGTAGAGAAGAGCCCTATCAATTTAAATCCCCCTCGGGAGGTTGAGATTTCAACCGAGATCGTTCCTTCAAATCAAAAAATCAATACCACGGCACCGGAGAAGAAAAAGGAGGAGGGTAAAATGGTGGAGGTTCCTCAATGGAACCCGCTCGCAAAGTTATCGGGACCGGCTCCAAATCCAGACTCAAAAGAGGAGGGAGAGGTGACAACGGGGGTTCCGGGAGTGAAGATTTGGGAGTTGAAGAGTGCGGTTAAAAAAGTCATTTTTTTAATCGATGTTTCAGGGACGATGTGGAATGAGATTGAGGGAAAGTGCGGCTTTGAAATCGCTCAAGAGGAGGTGATTCGTTCGATCAAATGGATGCCTCCAGAGATGGTTTTTAATGTGATCTATTATTCCGATGCCACTTCGATGATGTCACCGACACTTGTTTCGGCGACAGCGGAAAATAAAGAGTTGGCGCGACGCTTTTTAAGGCAGAAGCCGATGTTGAGTGGTGCGACCGATTTTTTTAAGGGGATTAAGGCGGCGTTTGAGCAGCGTCCAGAGGCGATTTTTATTTTTACCGACGGGGAGATGGATCTTCCCCGATGGAAAATTCCAAGTCTTATGGATTCGTTAAAGGAACGAGCGGGGGTCTCAATTCCTGTTTTTGGGGTCGGGTTTTTTTACGAGAAAAATCAGGAGTCGTTAGATGTTTTACAGAAGATCTGCTTTACAACGGGGGGAGATTTTAAGCTCTATTTTTACTATTCAGCTCCTGTTAAAACGGAGAAAAAACGAAATCCACCTTAAATAAAAAAACAGTGAATTTAGCCACAGAGAACGCAGAGAACTCAAAAATGAAAACGGAGGAGATTCCTCTCTCAAATACGCATAGACGTCAACCTAAGGATAACAAACCAAATACAATTTTTACCGCAGGGTAAACGGAGGGCAGCAGAGGAAAATTCAATTTACTATTTATTTAAAAACCAACATACCTGCCTTTTTTCCCAATTAAAAATAATCATAACCTCCGTTGTCCTCCGTTTACCCAGCGGTGAAACTGTCTTTCTCTGCGTCTCTGCGCGAGGCACTCCCCTGAATTTGAAATTAATTTAGGCTATTCAGCTATTAGGCTATCCCGCGCCCCTTGACGACTCCCCCTCTTCTCTCCCACGGAGAGAAAATGAATCTTTCCAATAAACTCTATCATCTTTTTGAAAGTCCTAAGCTTTTTGGCTCTTTAAAAGAGGAGGGCCGAGAGCTCGGAGGGAATTTGCCTATGATCGCACCTCTTCTCTCGACCGTTCCCAAAAAAAGAGCGCCGCGAAAAAAATCAGCACCTCGAAAAAAGAAAACGGAGGGGCATTGCTGCTGTTCACTTCCGGATCTACCCGAGAAGAACCTAAAATCGGATCCCTTTGAGATTAAAAGATCTCAAAAATTACAAATAAACATCAATAAAGAGGAAAATATATGAGTAAAACGCAAATAGCGATTCAGGGAGGGCTCATGATGGAGGCGATCGAAATGGTGGGTAAGGCGACCACATTAAGCGCTTCTGAAATGGAGGCCGAAAAGAAGGAAAAACTAGGGAACGCAATCGATCATGCGATCCATGGCGGTACACGAGAAAAAACTGCGGCAACTCTCGATGGAATCCGTCAAGGATTCGGTCTTTCGATTGCGAATGGAGTCGAAAGAGCCCATGAGGCACTGGCGACCGTTCGTCACGATGCCATGGAGAGTAAGGCCTATGCGATCGCAAAAGGAGTGGTGAATGTCCCCGCGCAAATCATGAGAGGGATGGTGGTGGATACCACCATGGATGTGGCTCAGATTGCGGGGAGTAAAATCGCAAGCTCGCTTCCCGATCTTCCGACTCACACCAAAGAGATCCGTTCTAAAGAGATCCACGATCGTCCCCCCTCGCGGGAGCGCTAAGGCAGTCAACGGAGGGAGACCTTTCGGCTCTTCCTCCGTTCGGTTTTGGATAGCGTTTGGGCCTGCAATAAGTCGAGAAGGAGAAAGAGAGGCTAATCGGCTGATCCACCTTCGTCCCGTACTGCGGGACTACGGCGGACTAAGCGTAGACTGTGGGGTTGATGGGGTGGTGAGGGGTGGTAAGAAGGCTACTAATTAAAAGGAGTCTCACATCAAGACGCTAAAACACAAAGTTCGATTTAAAACTCTCTGCGTCTCAGCGGCTCCGCGCGAGGCACTCCTCTGTATTTTTTATCATTTTCTTAAGTTTACGCCTATGGGTATTTGCGGGACGGCTCTCCCCTGTTTTGAATGGCTTTAAATCCGTGTTTATCCGTGGTTAAAAATGCCTTTAAATTCGTGCTCATTCGTGTCCATTGGTGGTTAAAAATCGTTTTAAATTGTGTTGATCTGCGGTAATTCACTTTTTCAGGAGATTTGACGAAGGACAAAGGAGCGATAGGGTGTGCCGATGAAACTTCAGCAAGATCAGCTCTACAAAAAGGGCGAGGAATATATTCGCATCGTTAAACTCGAGCGTTTAATCGTCGATTATAAAATTATTAAAGACCTCCAAACCCGAGATGGAATTCATCTCCGGATTAAGAAAAAAGAGTTTTGCCGTTTTATTAAAGAGGCTATTTTAGTCACTCCCGAGGAACAAAAAGCGATTCTTAAAAGCTTTCCCGAACATCCTGGAGAAACATTTTAATCCGATCATTAACCTCAAAAGAGAAACCTCTAAAAATAAAGAACCTTATGAATTCGGAATGGAAACCCCCTGAAATCCCTAAGAACGAATCAAGCTCCTCTTCCTCTGGAACTCCTGATGGTCGAGCCGTTCAACCCCCTCACGGCCTCAGCTCCTATTTGAATCCGACGATTGCCTTGATCGTCGGTGTCGCTTTGATTGTGATGACGGTTCTTTATTTTTTTATCAACCAAGATCATTCCGGAAAAACGAGCGATTGGGCTCGTCATGGAAAGGCAAATGTCATCGCCTCCCTTGAGGAGCCATTGCCTTGGTGGAGCTCTTTTGGGAAACCGGATGCAGCAAAGATTAAGAAATTAGTCGAAAAAAATGGGATCAAGGTTCGTAAGTTGATCGCAGTTGGAAAAGAAAAGAGTGAAGAGGGGGTTCTCTGGACTTACCAGATTCAAATTCGGGTCAATCAAACCTTGATCCAACCGCAAATGGAGCCGTTCGATACTCAAAGCGATCTGAAGTTTATCTCCTCGCAGTTAAAGTTGAATGAGAAATTGCCAACGGGGATGGTTTTTACCAGTCAGCCCAAATCCTCGATGCCCAAGGATGAGATTGTCATCATGGAGTATAAAATTTTAGTTTCAGAAGAGGAGACCTTGATTTCGGAAAATCCATTTGATCTTTTTCTCACTCAAGAGGAGTGGAAAAGTGGGATGGAGCGTCAAAGTCAACGGATCACTTCTCTCAACGCGCAAGCCGAACTTATTAAACTCGATGCCAAAAAATGGGGAGAGGCTGAGCTTGCGAAAGTTCCCTATCCTTCAAAGCCAAATATGTCGGCAGAAAAATGGCGTGGAAATGCTGGAACCGGAGAGCCAACGAAATCGGTGACACGCGTTGGAAGCGGCGCCGCATTAGGGGCAGGGATCGGAGCACTCGCGGGAAAGACTGAGGGGGGGCTTATTGGAGCCTTAGCAGGAGCCGTAGCGGGAGGGGTTTATGATGCGGTTTCGAAGTCGACCGATCGTAAAAAGTTTGAAGCAGAGGAGAAATCGAGAGTTTCGGCAAATCGTCGCGAATATGAAAATGAGGTTTCTCTTTATAACCGTCGGAAAAAAGAGGTCGAGACAGCAACCGCTGAATACTATCGAACAAAATTACTCCAGCTTGTTCAAACCCCTCTTTCTGATTCTGCCGTAGAATTTCCCTTAAAGTAGATTCCGTTCTATGACCGAAAAATACGACGTTATTGTGGTAGGGGCTGGCCCTGCGGGATCGATGGCGTCGTTGATTCTGGCGCGTGCAGGAAAAAAAGTGCTCCTTCTCGATAAAGCCAGTTTTCCTCGTCATAAAGTTTGCGGAGACTGCTTAAATCCGAGAATTTGGGCTCTCTGGAAGAAATACGGTTTAGTCGATTCCTTTAAAACCCTCCCTCAAACGGCCCTTGAGGGGCTGCGAATTGAGCACGATCAAGAGACGCTGCTTCGCCGTAATTTTGAGAGCCTCAAAGAATCGTACATCTCGATCGATCGCGAGATCTTTGATGCTTGGCTCGTACAAGAGGCGATTAAATCGGGAGTCGTATTCATTCATGAGACCCGTGTTCAGACCGTTCACTTCTCCGGAAAAGTCGAGACCTCAGCCGGAGATTTTCAAGGGGATTGGATTTTAGGGGCTGATGGACGTAATTCAGTGGTCTCCCGTAATGCAGGATTGATGGCTCCCCTTCAAAACTGCTGTCGTGTTGGATGGCAAGCCCATCTGGAACTTGAAAATTTAGATTCCGATCTTCATCTCCGATTTTTTAGTGAGGGCTATAGTGGGTTGAGTCGGATTCATGATCAAAAAGCAAATCTTTGGATGGTTCTCGATTCCAAGGTCTCTGGAATTCCTCAAAAAATTGCGAACCGCTACTTTCCGAATCTTCCGGCTCTTGTTTGGCATAGTATCACCCCTGTTACTCGAAAGCCCTCAGTCTTGGGGAAGGGAAAGATCTGGTTGATTGGTGATGCGGCACGGGTTGTCGAACCGTTTACGGGAGAGGGGGTTTACTTCGCTCTGCTCAGTGCTGAATTGGCGGTTAAATCGATTTTAAATGTAAAGCGAGCCGAAGAGGTCTCTGGGGCTCTTTTGAACTACCAGAGAGAGCACGAGCTCCTCTGTCACTCCCAAATTCGCCCGGGGTTCATCCTTCGCTGGCTTCTCCGAAGCCCCGAAAGAGCCTATCGTTGGATCCCATTGCTTCGCTATTTTCCAGGGCCCGTCAGTCGAATCATCAATCGACTCATTGGAATTTAATCACTTATTCTCGCTCCTCTCGGAAGCCGGGATAGCTGAATAGCTTGATAGCGAGTAAGCCGGATAGCTTAAATCCATTTAAAATGCAGGGGAAATTCTAATCCGCAGATGACGCAGATTTTCCTGCATTCCTTAAAGAAAAATGTCTTTTCCTTTGTGACTTCGTGTCTTCGTGTGAGACGGGTATTCAATGTCTTCAATCAGTGTAAATTAGCGAAAATTAGCGGTTCAAATTCTTTGCCTTTTTCTCTTTTAGAATAGCGAATTCATGAAATTAAAGAGGGGATTTCGAATGCTATTCCAAACATTGTGGGCATAAGGGAGGATCGCAATCGCAATCCCTGTCATCAGAACATTCGCCAGAGCCACGGGAAGAAAGACCTTCCAGCCGATATTCATCAATTGATCGTAACGAAAACGGGGAACCGTCCAACGAATCCAGATAAAGAAGAAAAGGAAGGCAAAAAGTTTCGCAAGAAAGACTCCCACTTGAACCGGGATGAACCACCACGGATGATTCTGACCAGCGAACCAATCGACCAAGAGGCTAAACCAAGCGGGGGTTTCGAGTTGACAAAAGCTTAAGAAATTTTGAATAAATCCAAGCGGAAGACTCCATCCTCCGAAGAAAAGGGTGACCATCACTCCCGAGGTGACGATCATCGCTGCATACTCCCCAAGGAAGAATAAGGCAAATTTCATCGAGGAGTATTCGGTATGATAACCCCCAATCAGCTCCGTTTCGCTCTCAGGAAGATCAAAGGGGGCGCGATTCGTTTCGGCAAAGGAGGAGATCAAAAAGATCACGAAGGAGAGAAGCATGAAGGGGAGAAGAAAGAAACTATCGAAGCACCAATTCGCAGACATGAACGGGAAAACGATCCATCCATGCAGAATCTGCTGCGTAATGATTTGGGAGAAATTTAAGGTCCCGAGAACCATGAAAAGAGGAATAATGGAGAGCCCCATCGAGATTTCGTAGGAGATCATTTGCGCACTAGAGCGGATCCCTCCGAGGAACGGATACTTGGAGTTTGAGGACCATCCAGCTAAAACGATTCCGTAAACCGAGAGCGAGGCAAAGGCGAAAACGAAAAGGACACCGATATCGATATCGGCAATCACCCCGGGGGAGGGGATCGTCAGATTCAAGAACGGAATATAAATATCCTGAATACTCGCGAAGGGAATTACCGCGAGGGTGATCAAAGCGGGGCAAACGGCAAGGGCCGGAGCAATCGTAAAGTAGAGTTTGTTGACGTGACCAGGAGTAAACTCCTCCTTGAAGATGAACTTGGCGCTATCACAAATCGGCTGAAGCAGTCCAAAAGGGCCGACCCGGTTCGGCCCGACTCGATCTTGGATGAGTGCGCTCACCCGTCTTTCCGCCATTACGGTATAAGAGACAATTCCCAGAACAACCCCGATGACGGCAGCGGTTTTGAGAATCGAACTCACGACGAAAATCGTCGGATCAAATTGAGCGAGTAAACCGATAAATGAGAAAAGGCCTAGGTCCATACAAGAGACATTCAAAAGAACCCCCTTGAAAAAACAACATAAAAACTAAAAAAGATTTACGAGGAGGATTCCTTTGCTAGACCCTCCTTTGTTGTGAAGTCTCGTTCTTTTCATTTTGGAGTGGTGATTAGTGAATATCACCGTGAATATACCGAACCGATGTTAGATTCGGTTCAGGAGGTCCTCTCTGCCTACGATCTCACTGTGGTTTGGGTTCCCGGGGCTTTCGAAATCCCTTTACAAGTCCAGCGACTAGCCGAATCCGGGCATTACGACGCCGTGATCGCCTTAGGATTGATCTGGCAAGGGGCAACGCTTCATAATACCGAGATTTTAAGAGCCGTGACCGATTCGTTGATGCGGATTGGCTTAGATTGTGATCTTCCCGTGATTCACGAGGTGCTTTCCGTGAAAACAGCCAAACAGGCTCGTGAGCGGTGCCAAGGAAAAATGAATCGAGGCCGCGAAGCGGCTTTAGCCGCCCTTTCAGTGGCCCGATTGAAAGGGTAATGAGGGAATTTTATGGGAATGCGTCGCGATGCTCGAGAGAAGGTAGTTCAATTTCTGTATTATAAGGAGTCAGTTCCGAGTTATACCTTGGAGGCTGCTTTGAACTTTTTTTGGCAATCCCAAGAGGTACGTCAGGATGTCTTTAAATTTGCCTCACGTCTGATTCAAGGAGTCTTGGAAAAACAAAAAGAGATCGATCTTAAAATCGAACCGATCTCCAAGCATTGGGACTTTGATCGTATCGCTCCGATTGATCGCAATATCCTACGCCTAGCCTTCTATGAAATGCTCTTTTGCGACGATATCCCCCCTGTGGTGACCATCAATGAGGCGATCGAAATTGCGAAGAAATTCAGCACCGAAGAATCGGGAAAATTTGTCAATGGATTCCTCGATGTTCTCCGCAAAGACCTCCCTCGTCCTGCCCGCCAATCGGCAGGCAAGTAAGAGATCGGGAGTAAAGAGGAATCAATTTAAAGGCATTTTTCTCACACGAAGCCGCTAAGGACACGAAGTGGAAAATTGCAACGACACACTGAGGTGATTCACTCTGTTTCCTCCTGCGTCGGAAAACACCTTCTGAGAATCTCTCCCGTTTCTTTGAAAAAAGGATTTTCAAAAACGATCGATCTTCTCCTCAGGGGCTCGGCTTCGCCTCTCCTGGAATCAACCTCGGGGTCTCCTTGTCTAATTCATAAAAAAAGGGGAAGGAGGTATTTAACTTCGTGTCGTTGTGCCTTCGCGTGAGATAATGTTTTTAGGATACTGTTTGTTAAGTTGACGCCTATGCGCACCAGCGGAAGAAGAGGTTGCATCCCCGAAAAAGGATCAGTGCAGATCAGTGAAGATAAGCGGTTAAAAATGACTCTAAAAACTTGGCGAATTTTGAATTTAACTTGGCGGTTAAGCCTCTCTTTCTCTGCGTCTGAAATACCTTCTCTTGACGAATCTAGTTTTAAATTTGCTCTCGGAGTGACTCGAACACTCGACCCACCCCGAAAGAATTCGGGGTTGCTCTTTCCTAATCTTTCTTTTCCAGATAATATTGAATCAACTTGGGATTCTTTTTTGCTTTTAAATATCGCTCTAAATCTCTCGCTTCTTTAAGGTTTTTACATTCACGAGTAACAACCACAGACAATGGCCGTCCAATCCGTTTACTACTTGGACACGATCCATGTTGGTGATGGTCGAGACGACGTTGAAAATTATCAGTCGATCCTAAATAGTGTCGCCCTGTTGTCCCTTGAAGTAAATAAACGCAAATCACCTCAATCCTTTTCTTTTTTAAAATCTGCTCTCGGAGTGACTCGAACACTCGACCCACGGATTAGAAATCCGTTGCTCTATCCAGCTGAGCTACGAGAGCTAATGATTGAATTTACAATTAACAGATCCAAACCAGCAACGAAAGAAAAAAGAAAAGAGGGTTCAGCACAAACGTTGGTCAATTGAGGACTAAATAAAGCGGAGTTATTTACTTTTGAAAAATCTCTCGTGAAAGACCACTTTGACGAATCTCTTTTCCTGAAAAAACTCCCAACTTAGGCATGAACTGCCTCAAAACGAGTGATAAAGACTTCTCCGTGGAGTCTTTGTTTAATCTCCTCCTTCGAGGCACATTCCAAAAAGAGTTCGACCGCTTCTTTTAAATTAGCGAGCGATTCCTCGACGCTTTCCCCCTGACTCGCCACGTCGAGCTCAGGACAAAGGGAGACATAGCCGTTATCCTCTTTTTCCAAAATGGCAGTGAATTGTGATTTGCTCATATCTGATTTTGATCCTTCAAGTAGCATAAGTCACCTCTAAAAATATTCAATTGATTTATGATCCTCCTGCGGACTAATCATTCGAACTCATTAGCTCTCAATTAAGTAAGGTGCGCAAGTTGCTTTTGTCGGTCTCGCCATTGTCCACGGGGCATGGTGGAATTATTCAACGATATTGTCATTTTATGACAATAATTCAGATCTTGTCAGAGCGATGAGGTTGAATTAGGATCGGGGGTATGTCCTCTCAAGATCTTCCTATTACTTTAAAGCGTGATGTCTCTGCGATTCAAATCCCTGCGGGGGTCGAAAAACTTTTACTTTCCGGATCCCAAGTCCAAATGATGCAATCGTTGGGGGGGACCTTCACGGTCGTTGCCTTAGGGGAGTCGGGGCTCTATCGAATTCGAGGGGAGGATGCGGAGGCGCTCGGATTGGCAAAGCCAACGGAGGGGACTCCTTCGATTGAAGGTGAGGTCAATGAGGATCAGATTTGGGAGAAATTGAAGGGCTGTTACGATCCTGAGATTCCGGTCAATATTGTCGATTTAGGTCTGATTTATAGCTTGGAGATTCAACCGGTAGAGCAAGGGAAAAGAGTGGAGGTCAAGATGACCTTAACCGCTCAAGGGTGCGGGATGGGGCCCTCGATTGCCGCTGATGCTCGCGAGAAGATTTTGACCCTTCCGGGGGTTGTTGAGGCTGAGGTGGAGGTCGTTTGGCAACCGGTTTGGAATCCGGCGATGATCTCTGCAGAGGGAAAAAAACGTCTCGGAATGGCGTAACTTTTTATGTCGAATCCGCTCGAACATTCGAAAGAGTGGGCGGCATGGGCCCCTGTTTCGGAGGGATGGAAGCCACTGCAAGGGCGATTTTATTCTGAGGGCTGGAGTATTGAATCTCACCAGTTTCAAAGTGCTCGCGAAATTAATTGGGCGGAGAGCTTTCATGGGAATGGCTTAGAGATCTGTTTTAATCTTTCCGGAATCGGGCGATTAAATGCGGGGAAGAGTGCCTTGGAGTTTTTACCGGGAACGGAGGGCTTTTATCGGGTCGATCCCGCCTCGATGCGAGGATCGAGAGTGGCTCAAGAGAATCATCATTTTGTAACGGTCGAGTTGACCTCAAATTATCTGAAAAAACATTTAGAACAGGAGATCGATCATCTTTATCCCGTCGTCCAAAAGGTCATGGAGGATAAAAAATCGACAGGGGAGCTTGGAATGACCCGTTCTTTGACGATGCCCCATCGTCTCCTCGCCTCCTCCTTGATGAATCCGCCGGTTCAAACCTCGGCACAGGGATTGTGGTACCAAGGAAAAGTTTTGGAGATTATCGCTGAGATTTTATATCTTCCCGTTCAAGAGGAGCTTTTTTGTGCCAGGCATAAGCGGGTCGCTCGGGATCGAGTGGAGGAGATGAAACGGTTATTAGAGTTGGATTTAGAGAATCCCCTTTCGTTAGAAGATTTAGGAAAAAAGATCGGCTGCAGTCCCTTTTATTTAAGCCGAACTTTTTCTCAGGAGACCGGAACGACGATGCCTCAGTATTTACGCTCTTTACGAATGGAAAAGGCGGCCGAATTCTTGCGAAGCGGAAAGTATAATGTCACCGAGGCGGCCCTTGCGGTGGGCTATAATAGTTTGAGTCATTTCAGTAAGGTTTTCAGTGAGGTTTTTGGAAAATGTCCCTGTGCCTTTCCTCTTAAACCGAAATGACTTTTAATCGCCAAAAGGATCGTGAAAACGATTAACCACTAACAGCGGAGCTGCTTGTAATTTTAGCTTGGAGGGTGGAAGAGGAGCAACATAAGTACAACCCCGACAAAGAGTACTCCGACACTAAACTCGGAGCAGGCGGGGCAGGAATTCGCCAAGAATTTTAAACCACTTATCCTCACTTATTTTCACTAATCCAAATCCTCAAAACAGTGAGAATTTCGATCTTGATCGAAATCAAAGCCATGAAACAAACGAATCTCGCAAACGCGTTTGTGAAGATCGTTTTTCTCATGATTTTGGATTCGTTCCGGCAGCCGGACGAATCTTTACTGTTTTTAATGCCTTTTCCTTTGTGACTTCGTGTCTTGGTGTGAGACGGGTATTTAATGTCTTCAATCAGTGTAAATTAGCGTCGATTAGCGGTTTCAATTCTTTGCCTTTAATCTGGCGTTTAATCCCTGCCTTTCCTCTGCGTTCCTCATCGCCCTCGGCGGTTTAAAAATGCCTTTAATGCCTTTTTCCCATCAGCCTGCTCGGATTGAGGCTAATTGACCGATGGACTGATTGGCTGTTGGGTTTAAACCGATCAGCCAAAAGTCACTTTGCGACTGTACAGCCCATTAGTCCATTAGCCTCTCTTCCTCTATCCGTGTTCATTCGTGTCCATCCGTGGTTAATTCGGTATTTTTCCTTTTTTCAATTGGCAGTTGTCAAAAGAATGTCTAATAACAACCCTTTCGCTTATGGCCTTAATTGTACAAAAATATGGGGGAACCTCTGTTGGGAATCCAGAGAGGATCAAGAACGTTGCATCACGAGTCGCCGAATGGCGCGCTCGAGGGGATCAAGTCGTCGTCGTTGTTTCGGCGATGTCCGGAGTGACGGATGGATTGATCAAATTGGCAAAAGAGGTATCCAGTGAACCGGCCGAACGGGAGATGGATATGCTTCTTTCGACCGGTGAGCAAACGACGATCGCGTTGACCGCCATGGCCCTGCAACAGATCGGAATACCGGCCGCTTCCCTGACGGGGGCTCAAGCAGGGATCGTGACCGATGGGGTCCACACACGGGCTCGGATCTCCAATATCACTCCGAAACGAGTTCATGATCTTTTAAATGCCGGAAATGTCGTGATTGTCGCCGGATTTCAAGGACATACCGCAGAGGGGGCGATTACCACCTTAGGGCGAGGAGGATCAGATCTCACCGCCATCGCACTTGCGGCCGCGCTCAAGGCCGATCTTTGTCAGATTTATACCGATGTGGATGGCGTTTATACCGCCGATCCTCGACTTGTCCCCCACGCCTCGAAAATCGAGGAGATCTCGTATGATGAAATGCTGGAGTTAGCCAGTTTAGGGGCGAAGGTCATGCAGGCTCGCTCGGTGGAATTTGCGAAGAAATTTAATGTCGTGTTTGAGGTAAGATCGAGTTTTAATAAAAATGCAGGAACGATTGTGAGAGAGGAGACAAAATCTATGGAAGAAGTCGTCGTACGAGGAGTGAGCTTGGAAAAGAATCAAGCGAAGGTAACGATTAATGGAGTTCCTGATCAACCGGGAGTCGCTGCCAAGATTTTTACTTTAATTGCCCAAGCCAATTTAAATATCGATATGATCGTTCAAAACGTTTCGATTCACGGAACCACCGATATTACCTTTACCTTAAACAAAGATGATTTAGCGAAGGCCCGCAAAACACTCGATCCTGTCGTCAAAGAGGTTAAAGCAAAGGAATTGATTGCACAAGAAGGGGTCTCCAAGCTTTCCGTTGTCGGAATTGGAATGCGTTCCCATAGCGGAGTCGCCTCGACCCTCTTCACCGCCTTAGCGAATGCGAAGATCAATGTTCAGATGATCTCGACCAGCGAAATTAAAATCTCGGTGATCATCGACGAGGCCTCCGGCCCAGAGGCAACGAAGATCGTCCACGATGCCTTTCAGCTCGGAAAGAGTTAACTCAGATTCGTCATGAGAGATCGTTTCTCATGCAATACATTGAGTTAAACTTAAAACTCCTTAAACCACTTATCTACGCTCATTTTAGGAAGGCCGAATAGCCGAATAGCCGAATAGCTCACTCGGATTGAGGCTAATTGACCGATGGACTGATTGGCTGTTGGGTTTAAACCGATCAGCCAAAAGTCACTTTGCGACTGTACAGCCCATTAGTCCATTAGCCTCTCTTCTCCGCCTCTTCCTCTATCCGTGTTTATCCCATTTCTTGCATTGGGAATGGATATTCCTCACAAACGATATCACCAAAATGGTGATAAAAAATGGAGGGGCACAGGCTCTGTGCCTCATCGGACGGGGAAGGCAGTGGGCCACTGCCCCTCCAGTTCTAATGACGAATCTGGGTTTATCAGTGTCCATCCGTGGTTCCAACTGCTTTTTCTGTTTTGAACGGGATCGACCTCGAATAGTCGAGTAAAAAGGGGAAATTTTCACTTTTTGACCCCCTTTTACAAAGTTTTGAAGAAAGTTCTCTATTTGTCATGAAACTGTAACAATCGGCTGCTTAGTTCTTGGTGCTTTCAAAGGGCTTTCTGATGAGAAGGGGATGAAGGCATATAAAAACAACAAGGAGAAATATGAAAAAAACATTTAAAAAGATGACCGCGTTGGCGGTAGCTTTTGCTGCGATGACCTTCGCGGCAGTCGCTCAAGATAGCGGGGCGCTCGTTGAAGCCCTCGTGAAGAAGGGAATTCTCTCGGATCAAGAAGCAGAAGAAATTCGCGCCGATTTGACCAAAGAATTCGGACAAACCCCTGCTGGAAAATTAAATTTGAACAGCGCGGTCACTCAATTGAAATTGTATGGCGATACTCGTGTTCGTTATACAACGGAAAGTTCCCGTACTAAAAACGGACATGAGCTGTCAACCCAAAATCGGGAGCAACTTCGTTACCGCGTCCGTTTAGGGGCAGAGTACTCCTTCGTTGATAACTTCAAAGCGGGAGTCGCATTCACAACAGGAACAGCAAATGACTCTGGTAATTCCACTTTTGGAAACGGAACAGACGGAGCATTCGGTAAATCAAGTGCAAACGATGCGATCGTTGTTGATCTCGCTTACCTCCAATATGACCCAGTCATGTTTGATTCAAGCGTGAAGACATCGCTTTTCGTTGGTCGTCATAAAAAGACCTTTGAACTCGACTGGATCAACTTTGATGGCGATATCAATGTTGAAGGAGCTGGCGAAAAAGTCTCTTGGGAGTTGAACAAGAATTTCAACTTTGGATATAACGGAGGTCAGTACCTTTATGAAGATACCACCAATCAAGGGACGAACAACACCAATACAACTCGTCACGATACTTGGCTTTTGGTTAACCAAGTGGTTGCCGAATACAAGGTCAATAAAGATTTGAGCTTCAAAGTCTCTCCGATGATGATGGATATGGTGAACCAAACCAGCCCTGATTCTGGTGCTACTGGTGCGAGCACGACAATCGCTGGATATGGAAGCATTCTCTTTGTTCCTTTGGAAGCAAAGTTCAAACTTTGGAATACACAATTCCGTCCTTACTACATCTACAGTCACAACTTTGAGTCTGAAGAGGCTCTATTAGCAGCGCAATCGCTTCGCCGAGACAACGTCACTGTTGATCGTAATAACGCCGATCAAAGCGACAGTCACACCTTCGGATTCGAAGCCGGTGAGTTGAAGAAGAAAAAAGATTGGCAAGTGGGTCTCTATTATATCCACCGCGAAGCTTTTGCTTCTAATAACGACCTCGTCGATTCCGATTGGGCGCTTCAACGTTCGAACATGAAGGGCTATGCTGTGAAGGCTGGTTATATGCTCACGGATAACGTTTCATTGAATGCGGCTTATCTGACCGGTGATACGCTTCAAGATCATATCTTCCCGAATAATGTTGTTGGCGGTGCAGCAAGCAACACAAATCAAATTGCAGATCGAAGCAGAGTTGAAGTATTTCAACTTGACGTGAATTGGAAATTCTAATCAACGTTTGATTTAAAAAATCAATAAAAAACCCCCGGTGAGCGGAAACTCACCGGGGGTCTAAAAAAACAAATGAATTGCTTTTGAACGAACAAAAACGATTCTGCTGTTTCAGTAAACAAAAATCAATCAAGGAATTGTTACATTTTTTATGAAAAAACTTTTTACACTCTCATTGGCTGCTTTGATGACCCTTTCGTTCATCCAAGCTGAAAAATTGGTCATCAAAGGTTCTGACACTCTTGGAGCTAAACTCGTTCCTCAGCTCGCAGAGGCTTTCAAGGCTGCGAACCCTGGAACAACGTTCGAAATCGCTGCTGAAGGTTCAACCACCGGTATCGCTGCGATCACCGACGGAACTGCTGATATCGGGATGTCCTCCCGCCGTGCAAAGCCGACTGAAATGTCGGCTGCGACTGCAAAGGGCGTCAGCATGAAGCCGACGATCGTTTGTTATGATGGAATCGGAATTGTGGTCAATGCTGCTAGTCCTCTTAAAGGACTCACAAAGTCACAAGTTGAAAAGATCTTCACTGGTGATGTAACGGATTGGAGTGCTGTTGGTGCTCCTGCTGGTGCAATCTCGATCTATACTCGTAATACCTCCTCTGGTACTTATTCCGATTTCAAGGAATTAGCGATGAAGAAACGGGATTATGCAGGAAGTTCACAAAAGATGGCCGGTAACGAACAGATCGTTGCTGAAGTCTCCAAGAACAAAAACGGAATCGGTTATGTTGGCATGGCCTACATCAAAGAGGCAGGAATTAAAGTCCTTCCTGTCGATGGTGCGGTTCCTTCCAAAGCCTCTGTTTTAGGGAAATCCTATCCTTATGCTCGTCCAACTTTCTTCTACACCAACGGTGATGCCGCTGGTTTGGCTGCTAAGTTCATCGAATTCACGCACTCTGCTCCTGGGATGAAGATTACGGAGCAAGTCGGATTTGTTCCTGTCAAATAATTTTCATTTTCGGGTGGTTTGTTTGAATTGATGGAGAACTCACTTCTCTTTTGATGAGTGCAAGCCGCCTGAGAGAAAATGAAAATGCTTTAGAAGATCGTTATTTCTCCTGTTGTAAAAAAACCGGGCCGAGTCCAACCCTCGGCCGGTTTTAGATCTTAAATAAAGTTCGGAGCAATCTATTAGAGAAGATAAAACAATATCTCTTAGGAAAGCAGGAAATCAGGAAAAGAGTCCCGATAAAAATAGGGATACGAAGACTTGGAAATTAAAATTGTTTTTTTCATGCTTTCCTGCATTCCTTAGAGATTTTGGCGTTTAAGTATTGTTATCTGTAAAAAATGGGGTTACTTCGGAGGGGGATTCGAGGAGTATAAACTCAAAGAGAAACTATTATGCCGATTGAACAACCTACAGCTAAGAAGATGCCGGTGAATAAGATGCCGATAGCCGAAGCTTTGCGTACGGTGCAACGGCCTACGTTTTTGGGCATCACCTTTGATGATGCGATGCATTATTTTTTTCGCGGAAATGCAACGGTCTCGATCCTTGTTTTGTTTTTGATCGTTATCTTTTTATTTAAAGAGGGGGGCGGTTTTTTTAGTCAGAATGTTCAGAATTTGGAGATCTACCGTAAGGCCGGGCTTGAGTATGTCGATATTGTTCGAACCCGAGTCGATAATCATCGGACCTTAGGACGTTTTTTAGGGGAACTACGCACGAAACAACTTAATCTTCTCCATGGCGATGAAAGTGCCCTAGCCGGTTATGATGCGGCCGTTGAGCGTTTTTCAGTAACGATTGATGAGTATCAAGGATTTGTCTCTGAGTATACTGAGGTCGCTACGGGGATTAAGGAGAAGTTTAAAATTGGTTTGGACATGGAGGTGGCAAAGCAAAACTTCCAAAGAGAGGGAAAATTTGAGGAATCGGGGAAGATTGTAATCCCTGAAATTGATTTTGCTACAGAAACTCAGATTTTTCGGGATTCGGTCCCACAAATCAAAGTTATCGACGAAAAGTTTCATACGGAAGTGAATGCCTCGCTGGAATCTTTTCCTGCGATGCCCTCTGTCGAGTTACAGCCGCAACTGGAGAAGTTTAAAGAATTAGTAAAGCTTCATCAAGAGGATGTCCGGACGATGGAGAAGAGTTTAACGGAGTGGAATTGGCAAAAACCGATTCCTTGGTACGAAACATTCACCTCCTTTATTTTTGGACGGAATTGGTTAACGGCCAGTTTTTGGCAAGATTGGTACGGGATCATTCCGTTATTTGTCGGCTCTTTGATTATTGCGATTTTGTCAATCGCGATAGCCGTTCCCTTCGCCATTGGTGCGGCGATCTATGTGAATCAAGTCGCCACTCGACATGAACAAAATTTGATCAAGCCGTATATTGAGTTCGTTTCCGCGGTACCTTCGGTTGTTTGGGGTTTCTTTGGGATTGCAGTGGTTGGTCAGCTGATCCGTACCGTCTCAGAACTTGGTGTCGTCTCTTGGGTGCCTTTTTTTCCGATTGCAGAACGTTTGAATATTGCGACCGCTTCCTGTCTTTTGGCGATCATGGCGATTCCGACGATCTTTAGTCTTGCAGAGGATGCGATTCAAAATGTGCCAAATGCTTATACGGAGTCCTCCCTGGCTTTAGGAGCGACAAAATTTCAGACAATCTGGATTATTATGATTCCCTCCGCACTCTCTGGAATTGTTTCTGCGATCATTCTTGGGCTGGGACGAGTGATTGGTGAGACGATGGTCGTGTTGCTTTGTTCGGGAGGTCGAATTCAAATTCCTGATTTTTCTAAGGGACTTGGAATTTTCTTCCAACCCGTGCATACGATGACCGGAATTATTGCTCAAGAGATGGGGGAAGTGGCTAATGGAGCGATTCACTATCGGGCCTTGTTTATGGTCGGAATTGTCCTCTTTTTTATCTCACTCCTTTTGAACTATGCGGCACAACAGGTCGTGAAACGCTATAAAATTTCGATCGGATAAAGGAGTTTTTTATGGAACATGCATTTTCAAATCGACCGACGAAGGCAAAAACGACGCAGAATATCGCTTTCTGGATTATGAGATCGATGACCTACACGATTGTGATTCTCGCAACGCTGATTTTTGGGACGATTTTTATAAAAGGGGGGTCGACTGTTTTTCAAACTTCATTTCCCTTTGTGAATACCACCTTTCTATTTAGCAAACCGGAAACCTTGCACGTTGTGACGAGTGATGGAAATAAATTGCAGATGGGGGACAAAGAATGGCGAGCTTATAGCGAAAAAAATCCAGAGGCTGTCATTGAGGATCATAAGACCTATGTTTATTCAGCAGGCGGTATTTTTCCCTGTATTGTCGGAACAGTTCTTCTTGTTTTAGGGTCGATGACGATTGCCTTAACTTTAGGGGTCATGAGTGCCATTTATTTAAGTGAGTACAGCAAACATGGATTGTTTATTGAATGGGTTCGAATCTCGATTGCGAACCTTGCAGGGGTTCCTTCGATTGTTTTTGGTCTTTTCGGCTATGGAATCTTTGTGATCTTTTTCGGGTGGAATGTTTCCCTTTTATCGGGATGGTTTACCTTAGCCTTCATGGTCTTACCGGTGATTATCACCTCGAGTGAAGAGGCGATGCGAGCGGTTCCTAAGGGGTTTCGCGAAGGCTCCTTAGCTCTTGGGGCGACGAAGTGGCAGACGATCACCGGCAATGTCCTTCCTTATGCTATTCCTGGAATTTTGACCTCCTCTGTATTAAGTATTTCACGGGTTGCGGGGGAAACGGCACCGATCATGTTTACAGCTGCCTATGTGGTGCGCGATGAGCTCCCTTGGGAGGTGAGTAAGCTTTCCGATTTCTTTTTACAGGGAGTTCAGGCTCTTCCTTATCATATTTATGTGGTGAGTTCAAAAATTCCTCAGAACGAGTATACGGCTCGGGTTCAATGGGGAGGGGCTTTCGTTTTTCTAGTGGTCGTGTTAGCGATTGCGATGACCTCTGTCGTGATGCGGTCAAAAATGCGGCAAAAATACCGGTGGTAAAAAATGAGTACAACACTCGAAAAATCTGCTAATCAAAAGAAGAAGGAGGAGGCCATGAGTATCAACTCGTTAATTAACCCCTCGATGGAGTCTATGATGACCGAAACAAAACCGAAACCGATCATTGAGATCGATAATGTCGATTTTTACTATGGTGCCACCAAGGCGTTGCATGGCATTACCTTGAATATTGAACCGAAAAAAGTGACCGCTTTTATCGGGCCCTCGGGTTGCGGTAAATCGACATTGCTTCGTTGTATTAACCGGATGAATGACCTCGTCGATATTGCCCGAGTCGGGGCGGGTCAATTTCGGATCAGCGGGGTCGATATTTATCATCCAAGCGTCGATGTGATTGAGCTTCGCAAACGAGTGGGAATGGTTTTTCAGAAGTCGAATCCTTTTCCAAAATCGATCTACGAAAACATTGTTTACGGTCTGCGAATTCAAGGGATCAATGATAAAAAACGGCTCGATGAAGTGGTGGAGAAGAGTCTTCGCGGAGCAGCACTTTGGGATGAGGTGAAAGATCGGCTTCATGATTCCGCCTTAGGGTTATCGGGAGGTCAGATGCAGCGGATTTGTATCGCTCGGGCGATTGCGGTCGATCCAGAGATCATTTTGATGGATGAGCCCTGTTCGGCATTGGATCCAATTGCGACCGCGAAAGTCGAGGAGTTGATCCACGAATTGAAAACGAAGTTTACGATCGTGATCGTGACTCATAATATGCAACAAGCGGGACGCTGTTCCGATACGACCGCCTTTTTCTATCTTGGAAAGTTGATCGAAATTGGAAATACGGAGAAAATCTTTACGAATCCAACGCAACAACAGACCGAGGATTACATCACCGGTCGATTTGGCTAATTTTTAAAAGCGCAAAGCCGCTTTTAAAAATGATTTAAGAGAGATGATCGTTGTCTTTTAAATGTGGGGAGAGAGTTTTTAAAATGAAGAAGAGGGAGTTCTATGTCACAAGTATTTGAGCAGCAATTAAATCATATCCGCGAACAACTTTTAATGATGGCCAGTTTGGTGGAGAGAAATCTTCATCTCTCGATCAAGTGTCTCGTGGAACGTGATTCCGTCATGGCTTCGGTAGTGGAGTCGGAGGATAATGAGATCGATGCTTTAGAGGTTCACATCGATGAACTGATTGTGACTTATATGGCGACTCATGGAGCGATGGCCAAGGATTGTCGTTTCTTGATCGTCTCTTCGAAAATTGTAAGTAACTTAGAGCGGATGGCTGATCAAGCGGTTTCAATTGCTCGCCGTGCCAAAGATTTGAATTCCGAGACCCAGCTCAAACCGTTGATTGATCTTCCTCGGATGGGAATGATTGGAATTGAGATGTTAAAAGAGGGGATCGGGGCGCTCATTGAGAAGAATCCGGAGAAGGCTCAAGAGGTGATTCTTCGGGATAAATCGGTGGATGATATCAATCGCCAGCTGACCCGTGAGATGACGACCTATATGATTGAAGATCCGAAGAATATTACCCGTTGTTTGAATCTTCTTTTTGTCTCCCGCTCGATTGAGCGGATGGCCGATCACGCGAAGAATATCGCTGAAGAGGTCTACTATCTTTATCGCGCGAAGGATATTCGCCATCAGAATAGCCTCAGCTCGACGATTTCGTAATGATTCATTCAAAACCGTTTTAACCACAAAAGGTTCGGGAACCGAAAAGCTATTCTTCGCTAGAAGCGGAAATAATTTTGGCTCGCTGGGAAAACCATTCGTGAAACGAAAAATAGGAAAACAGGGTCTGATTGTTTGGTGCGGGGGCATACGGGGGGCACAACCAAATCGAAGATTTGTACGGGGGAGCAAATGGACACTGATGAACACGGATAGAGGAAGAGGCGGGGAAGAGAGGCTAATGGACTAATGGGCTGTACAGTCGCAAAGCGACTTTTGGCTGATCGGTTTAAACCCAACAGCCAATCAGTCCATCGGTCAATTAGCCTCAATCCGAGTGAGCTATTAGGCTTACTTGAATTAGTGCAGATAAGTGGTTTAAAAATGAATTTAAGCTCTCCAGCTATCCAGCGATTAGGCTATCCTAAAACGAGCGTCGATTAACGAAGGTCAGTGAGTATCATTCGATCTTATTTTCACAAAAAATTTCTTTCCGGATTTTAAGATCTGAGGAGTCGGAGTTAAGGTCAGATTGGCTTTGGGATCGG